>DBCX01000008.1 GCA_002293275.1 Cyanobacteria bacterium UBA947
TTTTGCGGAATGGAAGAATTTTGACAAGGCGTTGTTTTATTACAACCGCGCGGTTGATTTGAACTCGACCAACCCTGAAATCTATAACGCCATCGCACTTTTGTATCAAGATAAAGAAGAATATATTGAGTCGCGCGCCTACTATGAAAAGGCGCTCTCGCTTGACCCGGAAAACATCACGGCGCTTGTTGATATGGGCAACGTTTGTTTCAAGATTTTTGATTACGATACGGCACTTGACCTGTACAAACGGGTTTTTGTGTTGAACCCTGATAACAAAATCGTTGCGATTGCGATAGGGAACACGCTTACGCTGATGAAAAAACGCGAGCCGGCATATAATTATTTTGAAAAAGCGCTGACTATGGAAGGCGACAATTACAAGGCGTATATTTGCTACGCGATTGCGTTGTCCGAGTTTGGCGAGTACGATATGGCGGTCGGGATGTACGAAAAAGCAAAAAATGTTGCGCCTGACCAGATAAACGCGCAGGTGCTCTTGGCAAACCTTTACACAAACTTTAACCATATCGGCGAGGCGGTTCAGCTGTATAAAGAAACTCTGCGGATTGATCCGAACAACGCGGAAACCTACATGCTGCTGGGTAACGCGCATTATTTGAACAAAGAGATTGAAGATGCGATTGCCGCATACCGCGCATCAATCACGCTTGAACCGGAAAACGATGAGTATAAACTGGTTTATTTGCAGATATTAGATGAGTATATAGAAATGAAGCACGGGAGCAAATAATTTGGCTGCCGCGTGTGTTTTGAGGGATTAAATGGCTAAACAAATTTATATGATAGAGCGAATAGTATCGGCGTTGAGCTACCTGACGATGGGGCTTGTCGGCTTTGTGTGGCTGCTTTTGGGATTGTTTACCGGCGCGAGCTTGACAAAATTCACGCAATACCACATCTTCCAATCAATATTTATTTCGGTTTCGTTTGTGCTTTTGTCAATGTTGTTCGGGTTTGTGGTGGATTTTTTAACCATAATCCCGGTTATAAACAAAATCGTTGCGGCGATAATGTTCTTGCTGAATATGCCGGTATTTCTTAATTTCTCGCTAATCCAATTGTGTGTTTATTTGTTGATGTTTTATCTTGCGCTGACGTCGTTCTCCGGTAAGTACAGTTATGTACCGTGGGTTTCGGACATTATTGAACAGAATATTTCAAGATAGTATCAACCAGCTGTTTTTCTATTTGGACGCCGAAAATTTTGTTGATTTCTTTGATGAAAAAGCACGGGCTTGTGACGTTGATTTCAATAATTTTCCCGTCAATCACATCGAGCCCTGCAACCGGCAGCCCCATTTCGTCAAGCTTTTTTGCAACATGTGCGAAGTCGGATTTTTCCTGCGGGCTTAAATCTGCGCGCACAATATTTTTTTCGCAATGGTTGTTGAACTTAAAATCGTTGTTGTCAGGCAGTTTTTGCACCGCATAATCCAAAACATCTCCGGCTAAAAGCAGCACGCGTTTGTCGCCGTCTTGCGGGATAAATTTTTGGACCGTCACGAGGGTGCTCTGGTTATTTGTGACAGAATTAATTATCGCGCGGGTATTTTTATCGCC
The DNA here is from genome assembly GCA_002293275.1 of Cyanobacteria bacterium UBA947. Lineage (GTDB taxonomy): Bacteria > Cyanobacteriota > Vampirovibrionia > Gastranaerophilales > Gastranaerophilaceae > UBA947. Next base: position 1,585 of record DBCX01000008.1, read on the forward strand.
CTTTTTCAGATACATAACACCCTTGCCAAAACACGCGTTCAAGGGTTTTAAAACGATTTCATCATGCTCGTCCAGAAATTCTACGATATCGTTTTGCGATGCGGTGGTTATGTTTGGGGGCATCAGGTGGGCAAAATGCAGCGCGTGAAGTTTCTCGTTAAAATCGCGGATGGCGCGCGGGTTGTTGATTACAGGCACATTGGCAAAATCAAAAACATAAGTCGCGTTGATATAATCTACATCAACCGGCGGGTCGGGCCGGAACATCACGAGCGAAAAATCGTTGAGGGGTAAATTAATGAGGGGCGCGCTCTTGTCGTACACGATGTTTTCGTCTTTGAGATAAGCGCGCCGGCAGGCTGCAACCGCCTGAGTGCCGCGCAATCCGAGGTTGTCAATTGTCGCGATGCAGACTTCTTGTCCGCGCTCCAGCAATTCTTTTATCAGCCAAAAATTTGTCACAAGGTCGTTGAATTCAAAATATTTCAGCTCAATTCTGTCAATAATAAATAAAATCATACACACATGGTTTCACAAACTGTGTTAAAATACAATCATGCAATACGATAATTTGATGCGAAAATGTATTGAGCTTGCGCGCAAAGGCGAGGGTCAAACGAGCCCTAACCCGCTTGTGGGGTGCATTGTGCTGGATGCCGGGGGCACAGAGATTGCGAGCGGCTATCACGAAAAATACGGCGAAAATCACGCCGAACGCAACGCACTGCTTTCTTGCACAGGTGACCCACACACGCTTGTCGTCAACCTTGAACCTTGTTCGCATCAGGGCAAAACTCCGCCGTGTACAGATTTGATTATTGAAAAAGGTGTAAAACGCGTGGTGTTCGGCTCGCCCGATGCGAAAGTCGGCGGCGCGCAGAAACTGCGTGATGCGGGGATTGAAGTTATCGGGCCGGTTTTGGAAAACGAGTGCCGCAGGCTCAACGAAGTGTTTTTTAAGAACGGACTTTTTGTTGCGATAAAAACCGCTGCGACGCTTGACGGAAAAATCGCAACATCAAACGGTTCTTCCAAATGGATAACAGGTGAAGCTGCGCGCGCGCAGGG
>DBCX01000058.1 GCA_002293275.1 Cyanobacteria bacterium UBA947
ATGCGAAAAGCTAAACAAATGGCACAAGATTTGGGGATGGAGTTGACCTATAATGCTAATTGCATTTGGTGGTACTCACCGGTAACCGACTGGAAAGATAAGATGTTTGTAAAATCAGAATTGAGGAAGTCAAAAACATTTAATTTCTTCGCCAAAGAATCTCCTGCGAGTGTCATTTGTCCTGACATATTTAGTTTCCCGCAGATAGGTTTTGACGGCCGGCTGCGCGGCTGCGCGTGTAATGCCGATACTTTTTATAAAACGAACGTATTCAAGGAAGGTTTGATGAAAGCATTGAACCACCCGGATTTTGTCTATACCAGAAAGATGCTTACCGGTCAGGCGCCGGAGAAAGAAGGGATTCCCTGTGCAACTTGTTATAAGTACCAAGCTATGAAAAAGGAAGGTGTTTGGGTCAGCCCGAAGGTGTAAATATGTGTATAAACCGCCGTAATTTCATAAAAACAGCCGGTCTTTTGGGCGGAGCGTGCGCACTTGCGCCGCAGTGCGTTTTTGCCGCGGGGCAGTTTTCCACAGAACCGTACAAGGGCAAAAGCCGGCTGCCGACAAAGTTCAGCATAGACGCGTGCACAATGTGCCAGCTGCGCTGCCCGGTCTGCCCGTCAAAAGAGTTTTTGAAAAAGCACAACCATTTTGGCTACCTAAAGTTTAAGGATTTTAAAAAATTCGTTGACAAAAATACGGTCACGGAAGTTGAGCTAGGCAGCAACGGTGAGATATTTTTGAACCCCGAGCTGATTGATATAATAAAATATGCGCACGAAAAAAATATTGTTTTGACCGCGCACAGAGGCGTGAACGGCAACGCAATCACAGATGAGATGGCCGAGGCGCTTGTAAAATATCAGTTTAAAAACATAAACTTTTCGCTTGACGGCGCAAGCCAGGAAGTTTATTCAATCTACCGCCGCGGCGGGGATTTTGACAGGGTTATCGCAAACATCAAAAAAATTAACGAATACAAGGCGCAATACAACAGCGAGCTGCCGATTATGAATTGGAAATTTATTATCTTTGGCCACAATGTGTGCGATATGCTGAAAGCCAAAAAAATGGCGGCGGATTTGGGGATGACGTTTGATTACGGTTCAAATCTGGAGCCTAAATTTTCGCCGGTAAAAAAAGCCGAAGATAAAGCTTTGGTCGCAAAAGAACTTAACCAAGTTGATAATTTCAGCGTGTTTGAAACAAAATCTTTTGCCAGCGCTATCTGTTCGGATTTGTTTTGTCAGCCGCAAATCAGTTTTAACGGGCAGTTTTTAGGCTGCAACTGCAACGTTTTTGGGTTTTTCAAAAGCAATGTTTTTAAACAAAGCCTGATAAAAGCCTTGAATGATCCGGATTATTTGTATACCAAAAAAATGCTCACCGGTCAGGCGCCGGAAAAGAAAAGCATCCCGTGCGCCGGATGTTTTACGTACCAGGCGATGAAAAGAGAAAACGTCTGGCTTCAAGAGGAGGCTTAAGATGTGTGTAAACCGCCGCAGTTTCATAAAAACAGCCGGTCTTTNNGGTCTTTTGGGCGGAGCGTGCGCGCTTGTGCCGCAGTGCGTTTTTGCCGCGGGGCAGTTTTCCACAGAACCGTACACCGACAACAATCAGCTGCCGACGAAATTCAGGATAGATGCGTGCACCTTGTGTCAGCTTGATTGCCCGGCCTGCCCGTCAAGAGAGTTTCTGGATGCCAACAAGCACTACGGATATTTAAAATTTAAAGATTTTAAAAAGTTTGTGGATGAAAATGCGGTTGACGAAATTGAGCTGTCCAGCTGCGGTGAGATATTTTTGAATCCGGAACTGATTGATATAATAAAATATGCGCACGAAAAAAACATCACGTTGACGGCGTTTGGCGGGGTGAACGGCAACACAATCACAGATGAGATGGCCGAGGCACTTGTAAAATACCAATTCCGGCACATGCATTTTTCGCTTGACGGTGCAAGTCAGGAAGTTTATTCAATCTACCGCCGCGGCGGCGATTTTGACAAAGTTATCTCAAATATCAAAAAAATTAACGCGCTCAAAGCCGAACACAACAGTCTTTATCCTATGATGCTCTGGCGCTACGTGGTTTTTGGCCACAATGTGTGCGATATGTTGAAAGCAAAAAAAATGGCGCAAGAGCTTGGTATAGGGTTTCAATACAGCATGAACAACGACAGACGATATTCGCAGTTAAAGGAAGAGGACAAAGCATTTGTGCAAAAAGAAACCGGCACGGACAACACATTGGATTTTTTCGGCAGCAACGAGTTTGTTCAAAATCTCAATTGTGCGGATCTTTTTCTTGCCCCGCAGATTAGTTTTGACGGTCAGCTGCTCGGCTGCGCGTGCAACCACAGCGCCTTTTTTAAGGGGAATGTGTTCAAACACGGGTTGAAAAAAGCGCTAAACAAGCCGGATTATTTGTATACCAAAAAAATGCTCACCGGCCAGACGCCGGAAAAGAAAAGCATCCCGTGTGCCGGATGTTTTACATACCAGCGCATGAAGTCGGAAAATAGCTGGGTGAAAGGATAAATATGTGTATAAATCGTCGTAATTTCATAAAAACAGCCGGTCTTTTGGGCGGAGCGTGCGC
>DBCX01000051.1 GCA_002293275.1 Cyanobacteria bacterium UBA947
GGCGAAATTGCGGCCGACGCCGCCTGCTGCGCGAGCGAGGCCGCGGCATCGGGCAACCTCAAACAATACGAAAAACAACTAAAAAAATCCTTCGTGATGAAAGATTTGCACACCTACCGCGAGGTTATGGCGACTGTACACGCGCACTCAGAACGGTTTTTGGGATTTTACCCGCTTAAAATCAACGGGTTTTTCAAAATGTTCACCACCGCAACCGGCGTGCCAAAACGCGCCCAATACCGCGCATTNNTGACAGGCTGCGTAAAAGATATTCCGGCGTTTATAAAACTTTTTTGGAGCGTGATAATAAAATGAGTTTAGATAAAAAATTGCACACCGTAAAATACACGCCTGACAGCGTTTCGCATCTGAACCCAAGGGATAAATGCAAGTGCTGCCTGACTAAAATCTGCACCGTCATTTGTCCGGCGCAGGTTTATGAGGTTTGTGACGGCGAGCTGGTCGTAAACTACGAAAACTGCCTTGAATGCGGCGCATGCCGGCTGGCCTGCCCGCACATTGACTGGCAATACCCGCGCGGCAGCAAAGGCGTCATGTTTAAACACGGCTGAGCCGGTGCCAAGCACGGCGGCGTTGAGCCGGCGGGCGAGCACTACGACGCGACGTAAGAGTTTGTTTACAAACCCCGCAAGAGCATGGTTGATTTCATGGTATAATTACCCCAAGGAGGATACCATGACAGAATATTATTTTATGAACGGTGAGTATGTTGAGGCGTCAAAAGCGGTTATCCCTGTGCGCACGCACGCGTTTTTGTACGGAACATCGGTTTTTGAAGGGATTCGTGCGTACTGGAACACCGATGAAAAGCAGCTCTACGCGTTTCGCGCACCCGAGCACTACGACCGCATAATCCGCAGCGGCAAAATTATGCACATGCAATCCCCCTACACAACCCAAGAATACTGCGATATAACCAAAAAATTGCTCGCTAAAAATAATTACAAAGAGGACACCTACATCCGCCCGACGCTTTACAAAAAAGCGCAGCGTGTCGGGCCCGGCCTCCACGATAACGAGGACGGACTAATTATTATGACCAACAAAATGGGCGCCTACATTGACAAGCCCGAAGGCTTGAAGGTGTGCGTTTCCAACTGGCGCAGAAACTCGGACAACGCCATCCCGCCGCGCGCAAAAATCGGCGGCAGCTACGCCAACACCGCGCTAATCAAGGCCGATGCACACTACTCAGGGTTTGACGACGCAATCGTGCTTGACGAGCAAGGGCTTGTCACGGAAGGCTCTGCGATGAACCTGTTTTTGGTGCAGAACGGAAAACTTGTTACCACGCCGGTGTCTGATAACATTCTGGTCGGCATCACACGCAACACCGTTATTGAAATCGCGCACGACATTATGGGGCTTGAAACAATTGAGCGACCGATTTCGCGCACCGAACTTTATATCTCGGATGAGGCCTTCTATTGCGGCACAGGCGCACAAATCCTGCCTGTCACAAACATTGACCACCGCAACATCGGCGAAGGCACCATCGGACCGGTCACAAAAGAGCTGCAAAAAATCTACTACGACGTGGTTCAAGGCAAGGTGCCAAAATATAAAAAATGGTGTATGCCGGTATATGATTGAATTTTTGGGACTATGCGTTCAGAATTTCGTCAAAAGCATGCGCTACCTGTTCTCGCGCCAGCTGCGCTGGAACAGCGTCTTGGAGCAGGCAGCCGCGATAAGCTATGACTCGCTGCCGATTTCTTTAATCATCGCGTTCATCGCAGCGGCCGTCATCGCAATACAGGTTTCCGAGCAATTCTTAATGTCAGGTGCTGACACCTACATCGGCGGCACCATCGCGATAATTATGATACGCGAAATCGCACCCGGGTTTGCCGCGCTTGCAATCGGCGCGCGTGCCGGTACCGCGATTTCCGCCGAAATTGCCAACATGCAGGTGACAGAACAAGTTGACGCCATAAAGACCCTGAAAGTTGATCCTGTCGGATATTATTTCACCCCGCGGCTGATTGCAGCGGCCATCACCGTTCCGATGGTCGTTATCCTCGCCGAAGTCATCGGGATTTGGGGCGGGATGATTATCTCGCAGCTGACCATAGACCTGCACCCCGCGCGCTATATGGCGTCTGTTTGGAGCTGGCTTGCGGTGCGCGATATTTACATAAGTATTTTTAAAGCCTGCACCTTCGGCGTTCTAATCGCGCTTGTATGCGCAACGCAAGGCTACCAGACCCGAGGCGGCGCAAAAGAGGTCGGCACATCCACTACTCAGGCCACAATCCTGTCCACAATCTATATGCTCATTGCGGATTTTTTCATCAATTTGGTGTTCTATATTTTATAAACAATCTTTTTCAAAATCGGCAAGAAATTCTGCCGGAGTCTGGCCGAAGGCTTTTGCGAGTTTAATAACGCCTTCAAATGAAAAACTGTGTTTGCCATTTTCGTAACGACTTAGCGTGGCTGGCTCAATTCCATTTTTCCAACTAAAAGAATTTAACGAAATTCCGAGTTTTGTTCTGCGCTTTTTAATATATTCAGGAAATTTATCAAGGTATTGCATATACGTAATTATATGATATAATTAACTCATTACATTACGTGTACTCAATGAAAAGAATAAATATGAAAGAAAAATTACAAGAGTTTATGATAGAACTCGGGGAGATATCGTCGCTGTTTCTTGCAATGAGCCAATCTATTTTTTATTGCTACGATTACGACAAAGATACAACTCATCTTATATCAGTGTCAGAGCTTATTGACAAAAAAATGGGCAAACTTCACGAGAATATTGAAAGGGCTTTGCAATCTTGGCAAGACAGCCAATAATTCCGCATCTCACAGACCACCTACCCGGATGTGCCTCAGGCACAAAAAAAATCCGGGACTTGCGTTCCGGATATCCGTTTAAATAAGAAGAGAGAGCTTTATACTCATATAAAGTCACATTTTGCATGAAAATTGCTAAAATCTCACCCTTTTGTTAATAATTTGTTACAAATGTTTATGCTATAATAGTCCAATGCGCGACATACAAAGCCAAAAAGACACACGCAACATAGATATCCAAAAGGTTGGAATAAAGCATCTGGAGCTGCCGCTTATTATTCAGCGTAAAAACTCCGACGACCAAACCGTCTGCGCACGCGCAAAAGCAAGCGTGTCGCTGCCGCACTGCTACAAAGGCACCCACATGTCGCGATTTGTTGAAGTTCTCAACGATTGGTCGTGCAAAAACCTTTTGAGCACCGATATTGAAGGCTGCCTCAAAGAAATCGTCAGCACCCTTGACGCGCAAAGCGGCGAATTGGAGTTGAATTTCACCTACTTTGTTGACAAAAAATCGCCTGTCACGGGCCTAACTGCACCGATGAGCTACGAATGCAGCTTTTGCGGAAAATGGGACGGGGATCCTGGCGGCGCAGGCGATTATAATTTTACCCTCGGCGCAATCGTCCCTGTGACAACGCTTTGCCCCTGCTCAAAAGAAATCTCCGAAAACGGTGCCCACAACCAGCGTGCCTGCATCAACGTCAAGGTTTGCTACGACAACCACATTTGGCTGGAAGACTTAATTGAACTGGTGGAAAGCTGCGCATCATCACCGGTCTACCCGCTTTTAAAACGCGAGGACGAAAAATTTGTCACCGAGCTTGCCTACCAAAACCCGAAATTTGTTGAAGATGTCCTGCGCGACTGCGTTTTGAAACTGCGCGCCCACCCTTCAATAAAAAAGTTTGAAGTAGAATGCGAAGCGTTTGAGAGCATCCACAACCACTCAGCCTGGGCGTACCAGTCGGAAACTACTTCGCCGCGGTAAGATTTTTTATAACAGATGCCGCCATCAAATTGTTCGGAACAATAAAAAGCGTCCCGTCCGGCGCACGCAGCTTGGTTGAGCGCATATTTATGTCCTCAACAACGCCCTCAGCCGCACCGGCAGCAATGCTGACAACAATATGATCGCCTATCTGAAACGATTTGTCCGCAATAATCGCAATCGCACCAAACGCGCTCGATATAGTCTCTTTGGCCGCAAAACCAACCGCCAAACCCGTTATCCCGAACCCTGCAATCAGCGCCGACAAGGAATACCCGTGGCTTTGCAAAAAGGTCGCTATCATAAAAAATAAAATCAGACCTTTGACGGTTTTTTCAAACAGCGGCAAAAACCTTACCACATTTGAATTTTCCAGCTTGGTTTTAAGCCGGATAAAAAAGCTTTGCGTAAGCTTGAAAAACCCCGCCGTCAACGCAACAAATACGCACAGATTAAGCACCATCCGCAAATCCGCCATCTTTTGTCCGTCTAAATTGTTCAACAACATTTCTTCCATGACTTGATAATACCACAAACATGCGATATAATTACAGAGAATGGGGGATAAAAAATGGAAATTCCGGCAAGCGGACCGCAAAAAATCAACAAAGTACACAACACAACAGCGTTCAAAGGACAGATACCGGCGCAAAAGCCCGACAGCGTTGACATAAGCAGCGAGTCAACCTTGAAAATCGCGCAGTCAAAGCTTGAAAAAGTCGCCGCCGATTACCTTGACAAAAATCTGCAGCCCGGAAAACCGCTCGTCATAACCGCAGAACGCGACCTTATCCCGTTTGTAAACATACTTCAAAGAGCCGCGTACCAAAAGGGTTCCGGACTGGTTTCGGTGAAAATTATTGAACCGAATATTGAAAAATTAAAACAAAAATACGGCGGCACAGATTTTAAATTCCAACAAGAAATCGACGCCAAACTGCGCAACCTGGGCGCAGTGGAAGTCAACGCGGGCGAGCTTGCGCCGTACGCGTCGCTGTCGCCTCTGGAAAAACTGAAAGTTATCAGCTCAATAAAACCAGTTTACAGCCCGCAGCTTGAAAAAGCGCTTGAAATTAACCCGCAGGATATTATAGACACTGACTTGAACCTGCAGCCCGGCCAGCCGCTGAAAATCAATGCCGAGCGCGAACACGAATCAAATGTTGAGCGCATCGTTGAGTACGCGCTGAAAAAATCGCCGCGCCCGATTCACGTCACGTACGCTGACAACCAAAGAAGTGTGAATTTCTACTCGCTTGCGTCCGATGCCGCGTTTGAACTCGGCGCCGAAAACATAAAACCGATGTACGAAGAAGTTATCGCCACAAAAACCGCACGTCTGATGCTTGACGGCGAGGATCCAAAAGCGCTTGATTTGGTGCCAAGCGATCGGATTTCAGCATACAACAAACTTGTCGCACCAATTAGAAAGCCTTATATATCAAAGTTTTACGACCACCAGTGGTGCATCTACTACGCGCCGACAACACTGAGCTCAAAAGAGGCCTACCCGGAAGGCACAACACCGATGCACGCGCTTGAACTTGCCGCAAAAGATGTAGCAAAAATCAACCGCGTCGGCGGCCACAAAGCGCACTTTGACCGGCTGCAGCAAATCGCGGACAAAGTTAACTCGCTTGATATTGACAAAATTCATCTGTATTCACTTGACCCTGCTACCGGCGAAAAAGACGGTAAAACCGACCTGTTTGTCGGCATGCACCCTAAATCAAGGTTCACTGCCGCAGGTGACAAAAGCGTTGACGGCATCAAGTATTACGCGAACATCCCGTCCGAAGAGGTTTTTTCATCGCCTGATCGCACCCGCACAAACGGTGTGGTCAGCGCAACAAAACCGCTTGTTCTGAACGGCAAAGTCGTTGAAGGCCTGCGGTTTGAGTTCAAAGACGGAAAAATAACCGACATCAAAGCTGATACCAACGAGGAGCTTTTGCGCGACCACATCGCAGACAACGAGGACGCCGACTACCTTGGTGAAATCGCGCTCGTCGCCGAATCACCGATTTTTGACACAGGCCGCCTGTTCTACAACACGCTGCTTGACGAAAACGCGACCTGCCACCTTGCAATCGGCAACAGTTTTGACGATTGTTTAGACGGTATGCGCGACATCAAAGACGACGCCGAAAAAGACAAATACCGCGCCGAAAATAATTTCAACCACTGCTCCTCGCACGACGATTTTATGGTCGGCGGTACAAATGTTGTTGTCGAAGCCTACTGCCGCGACGGCTCGCGCGTGATTCTTATAANNAAAAAGCGGAGGACGGGACTCGAACCCGCAACAGCCTGCTTGGAAGGCAGGTACTCTACCAATTGAGTTACCTCCGCATAACCCTAATTTAATACAAAAAAATTATTTTTGCAATACAATAGTAGTAATGGAAACTGCACGGGAAATTTTAGCAAAATACGATGTTGACTGCCTGCTGGTCAGCTCAACCGACGAGTTTTTGTCCGAGTACGCACCAAACAATCCGCGCCAAATCCTGACCGGATTTACCGGCTCAACAGGCGATGCTTTGCTCACACGCGACAATTGTTTTTTATTCGTTGACGGCAGATACCACATCCAAGCCGACAATGAAGCGGGACCAAATGTAACGGTTGTAAAACTCCAAACAGGCCAACGTTTTTTGGATGAGTTAGTCGCGCACGTTGACGGCACCCTCGGAGTGGACCCGTCAAGAATTTCACAAGAAAATCTGGAAGGGATAAATGAAAGGGGCATTCATACAAAACTTATTGATGCACCGCCATCGCAGATTATTGGAATTGATAAGCCGATTGACCTGGACGGCCGGCTGTTTCTCGGCAGCCCTGAGGAAGTTTCATACATCTTGAACGAGCGCGACTTTACACAAAAATATTCTTGCGCCGTACGCAAAAAAATTATCATCGGCGCGGGTGACAAGATTTACGCGGACAAAACGACAACTACCGCCGCCGATTGGATACAGCTTAATCCAATCCCGATAAAGTCTCCCGTAAAAGAAATGAAAGCCGTCAAGACCTCCGCCGAAATCGCGCACTACAAAGACGCGTTTGCGCGCACCGACGCAGCAATGCGCGCAATCCGCGAATATATTTTGAACACCGACAATATTACAGAGCACGATGTTGCCGTTCGGCTTGAAGAAGAGTTCTACCGGCACGGTGCCAAATCGTTGAGCTTCAAGCCCATTGTCGCGGCAGGCAAAAATTCCGCGCTCGCCCACTATTCAAAAAGTTCAACGGATGTACCAATAAAAGACCTGGTCCTGATAGATTGCGGCGCATATTACGAGGGCGGCAGCGCTTTCCCCGGCGGTTTGGCGACCGACATCACGCGCGTTTTCTTCAAAGGCGAGCCAACCGCGCAGCACCGGCAAGTTTACACAATGGTGTTGAGAGCGTTTTTGCACGCGTTTAATGCGCACGCTAAAACCGGGTTTGAAATTGACGCCGCCGCGCGCGCGGTTCTTGATTTGCCGCCGTTCAAATTCAACCACGGCCTTGGCCACGGCATCGGTATAAGCGTTCACGAATCCCCGCCGTCACTGTCCCCCGGCGAAGCCGCAAAAGCGCCGATTGCCAACAACATGTGTTTCACAATCGAGCCCGGACTCTACGCCGAAGGGTTTTTTGGCGTCCGGCTTGAAAATTCATGCTTTATGCAAAACGGTAAAATCCACTCGTTCACAAATATGAACTTTGAGCAAAAATTGATTGATTATGATATGCTGGATGAACAGGAGAAAAAATGGCTGAGCAGATTTCCAGTGTGAATAACGAACAGGTCAAGGCCGCCGCGAAACTCGCGCAGCGCAAATGGCGCGATGCGACCGGCAAGTTTTTGATTGAAGGGGGCAAATGTGTCGTGGCAGCCCAAAACGCCGGGGTTGAGATTGATGCAATATTTACCGTTCCGGCAGTCGTCAAAAAAATCGCCACCACCGACACCCCGCCCGAAATCGTCGCGGTAGCGCACCAAAAAATCCCGGACAAGTCACTTCTTGCACGCGCGCAAAAAGTTGTACTGTTTGAAAATATAAAAGACCCCGGCAACCTTGGCACGATTTTGCGCACCTGCGCCGCGTTTGACGTNNGATTGCACCGATATCTACAACCCCAAATGCGTGCGCGCGTCCGTCGGAACATTATGGAGAACCCCCGTTTTTACCGCTCTTACCCCTGATGACTTGAACATGTTTGAGAACTTTACCCGCATCGCAACACTCCCGCGCTCAGAAAATATATTAGGCAAATCACCGGCGCCGCAGCAGCCGTGGCTGTTGATGTTTGGCTCGGAAGCCGACGGCCTGAGTGACGAATTAATAAATTTTGCAACAACGCAGATCAAAATTCAAACCGAAATTGAATCCCTAAATCTGGCCGTGAGCGCCGGTATCATTTTGCACGCGATAGCAGGCTAGCGGTATCGGTTTGCGCTAGCAAGGCGAGCAGGCTAGCGCAATTTTGCACACGCTGCATCAATCAAACCCTTAAACAGCGGGTGCGGTTTGTCCGGCCGCGATTTGAATTCCGGGTGGAACTGACACGCCACAAACCAGTCAAGCTCCGGCAGCTCCAGCATCTCCGCAAGCATCCCATCCGGTGACATGCCTGAAAACACAAGCCCTGCATCTTCCAGCTGTTTGATAAACTCTGTATTGACCTCGTACCTGTGGCTGTGACGTTCGGAAATCTCCGCGCCTGCGGCGGACGCTGTAAGCGCATTCTCGCCGCCGTAGGCTTTTGCAGCCTTTGTATCTTTTTTCAGGCAGCACGTATAAGCCCCGCGCCGCATCGTATCACCGTAACTTTTCACCTTCTGCTCCGACATCAAATCAATAACAGGATACGCCGCACTCTGGTTGAACTCGGTTGAATTGGCGTCCTTCAAGAGCGCAACATTTCTGGCATACTCAACGACCGCGCACTGCATCCCGAGCGATATTCCCAAAAACGGCACATTGTTCTCGCGCGCATAACGGATTACGTTCAACTTACCCTCAATATCACGCACCCCGAAACCGCCCGGCACAACAATCGCATCAACATCTTTCAACTGTTCCTTGCACGATTTTTGATCCGGACACCCGCTTGAGTTGATCCATCTTATATCAATCTGCGCCTCGTTTTCAAACCCGGCGTGCTTTAACGCCTCAACCACAGACAAATACGCGTCCGAAAGTTTTATGTACTCGCCTGCAATCGCAACGTTAACAGTCTTTTTCGGGTTCTTAATCCGTTCAACAATACCTTCCCAAACTTTCAAATCGGGCTTTCTGTCCTCAACGCGCAGCATATCAAGCACAACAGCTGCAAAGTTCTGCGATTCCAGCGCGAGCGGAACCTCATAAATGCTCTTCATATCGCGGCATTCAATAACCGCCTCTTTCGGCACCGAGCAAAACAGCGCCAGTTTCTCCTTCTCGTTTTTCGGGATAGCCCGCTGCGTCCGGCACACAAGCACCTCCGGCTGGATACCGTAGCTTCTTAAAACATTCACACTGTGCTGCGACGGTTTTGTTTTCAACTCGCCCGATGTCGGCAGATACGGCAGCAGCGTACAATGCACCGAAACCGCGTTCCCAATCCCCGCCTCGGTTTTGAACTGTCTTATCGCCTCAATGTAGGGCAAACCCTCAATATCACCCACCGTTCCGCCGATTTCAATCAGCTGAAAATCCGGACAGAATTGTTTTGTCGCCGCAACAATCCTTGCTTTAATCTCGTTTGTTATATGCGGGATAACCTGAACTGTCCCGCCAAGATAGTCCCCGCGGCGTTCTTTGTCAATAACGTGCTGATAAATTTTGCCCGAAGTGTGGCTGCTGTGCCCGCTCAAACTCGTGTCTGTAAAGCGCTCATAGTGCCCCAAATCCAAATCAGTCTCTGTTCCGTCGTCGGTTATGAAAGTTTCGCCGTGCTGAAACGGGCTCATCATCCCCGGATCAACGTTAATATACGGGTCAAACTTCTGGTTGACCACACTGAACCCTCTTGCTCTTAGCAACCTGCCCAGAGAGGCGGATATTATCCCCTTCCCCAAGGAACTAACTACCCCGCCTGTAATAAAAACATATTTTGTCATCTTCTTCTTATCCCCTAACTAATCTTCGGCACCTTAAAATATCCGTTTTCCTCATCCGGCGCGTTTGACATTAGCGCCTGTTTGGTAATCTCACAATGCACCTTATCCTCGCGCATAACATTTACCAAATCCACAACCTGCGCCATCGGCTTAACACCGGTTGTATCAACCTCATTCATCTGGTCAACGTATTTCAACACCTCACCCAGCTGCTTTGCGTAGAGCTCCTTTTCCTCGTCGGTTAATTCCAAACGTGCCAGCTTTGCAACATGCTCTACATCCTTAATCGTAATCATGCTATAATTATCTCATGGAAAATTTTGAAAGTCTATATCTTTTTTTGCCGTTTGTTTTTGTAATAGGCGTGTGCATCGGAAGCTTTCTAAACGTCGTAATCCTGCGCGCGCTCCGGGATGAAAGCATTGTCGCGCCCGCATCAAAGTGCCCCGTCTGCCAAACGCCGCTAAAACCGCAGCACAATATCCCCATCATTTCCTACATCTGCCTGCGCGGCAGATGCGCATTCTGCCACGAAAAAATCAGCCCCCAATACCCGCTGGTTGAATTGATAACAGGATTATTATTTGTGTTTGCCGCGTTAAAATTTGGTATCAATATCCAAACGCCGATGGCATGGGTTGCGTTGAGCTTATTTATCGTCATCGCAGGAACAGATTTTCGTGAAAGACTTGTTTTCACACGCCACACTCACACCTTGTTGGTGCTTGGGGTTTTGCACTCGCTTATTGCCGGCTCATCAGTTTTTCTTTTAAGCTCGCTGCTTGGAATCCTGGCCGGTATCGCGATAATGGAGATTGCCGCGCGCTCGGGCTACCTGTTTGCAGGCACACGCGCGTTCGGTGAAGGCGACACCTACATCGCAGCCGCGCTCGGCGCAGTCTTTGGCTGGAAAGAACTGCTTATCGTATTGGCCCTGTCGCTTGCCGTCCAACTTGTTTTCACCATCCCCGTTTTTGTCAAAAAATTGTTCCTAAATAAAGATTACAAAACGCTTGTGACAAGCGCCGTGTTTTGCATCTACGCGCTCGTGTATTTTTTCACCGAAACAAACAATGTGCCGGCAGCCCTAATCTTTGCCGCGCTCGGCATCTATCTTTGCAGACTGGTGCTCACAGGGCTTAAAGAAACCACTCCGACCTACCTGCCCTTTGGTCCTGCCATGGTCATCGCGGGAACAATTCTGCTGCTTGTATAATAAGCGCTGCCTGATTTACCCCCCTAAACGGCCATCACAACAATCCCGTGTTTGTCAGCGTACTTAATCGTTTTTTCCTGATCAACAATAATCGTTTCGTTGGCCTCCAGCGCGATAAGCGTTGCACCGCACGCCTTCATATTCTTTAACGTCCGCAACCCAATCGCCGGGATATCAAATCTCTTGTCCTGACAAGGTTTGGCGACCTTTACCACGCACGCGCCGCGCTTGGCCAGTTTCGCACCGCGCAAAATACACTTGTCCGTACCCTCAATCGCCTCAACCGCCATCACCATCTTGTCTTTTACAACAACAGTCTGCCCGACATCAACCTTGCCCATCTCTTTCGCCAGCCAGAACCCGTAATTCACATCCTCAATCTGTTTCTCGCACGGTTTGTGTTTTCCCAGCACACCGGCAGGTATCATCAAACTTTTTATGAAAATCGTCTGATTCAACACCGTCACCCCAAACCTTTCAAACTCGCGGACAATCATCAGCATAACCTCGTCATCGTTCCAACGTTTAATAGAACGAATCAGCTCAATTGCCCGGCTGTCAAATTTCAAAAGCCGCAGCAGCACACCCTTGTGCACCTTGCCAATCATCGTAACCTGTTTGACCCCCTCATCATGTATAATTTTCTCAATTTTTTTGACCTCACCCGGGCAGCAAGAGTAAACCTTTGAGCAATATTTGCGCAGCTCACGAACATTGTCACCCGACAGCGAGATGCAAACCACATCAAACCCGTTCTCTTTTGCTTCCTGCGCCATCTTGACAGGCAGACTTCCGTCGCCCGCTATCAGCCCCTGTACTTTTTCAAGTTCCATTTTTTAACCTTTCTATCTGCCTCACCTGCGCAGGTGTGAGCAAAACCGCACCGCCTAAAATCTTCGTATTTAACACCGTCTGCGCATAACCTTCCGCCATCTCCAGCTTTAAATACGCGCCCTTTAACGTGTTATCACCTACCACAACCCCATGGTTTGCCATCAACACGACATCATAATCCTTGAAATACTTCGCACAACAGCTCACAAGCTCATCAGACGATGGCATGGCATACTCAGCCAGCGGAATCTTGCCGAAATAATAAACGTTTTCCGCCATCACCGGCTCATCAAGCGCCTGTCTCGCCGACGCAAACGCGCTCAAATACGGGCTGTGTACGTGGATAATATAGTTAAAATCCGGCCGAATCTTATAATACTCAACATGCAGCATCTTCTCCGACGACGGTTTGCCCCCGCCCAAAAACTTGCCCTCATAATCTATCACCGCAAAATCATCTTCACCCAAATGACCGTTGGCACTACCCGATGTCGTTATCAAAATCCGCTTTTCATCCAGCCGCGCAGATAAATTCCCCGACGTCCCAAACGACAAGCGCTTGTCACCGAGCACCTTTCCGCATCTTATTAATTCCAGCCTTGCATCAGTCATATCAGCCCTTATCCCCCTATCCGCTCCTTATCGGGATCTTCAATGTCCAACACCTCGGCATATTTCATTTTTGATTTTACCATCGGCACATTTTCTTCCCAAACCGTTATTTGCTCGCTCTCTTTGGACGATAATCTGTCCGCATTTTTTATCTCCATCTTGTCAAACTCTATCCCCGAATCCTTCGTATTAAGCGCCATGGATACGTCAAAATAGGTCTGTTCCCGAATCAAATCATACCCCAAAGAAAATCTCATTTGCTCCGGCCCCATCGCTACGTAAAATCTGCACTCCATAATCGGTTGTCTGGAAACGACGTCGTTGGAAAGGTTAATTGAGCCGCGCCACCCGACCAGCAGCTTATCGTGAAGCCACAACAGCTCCTGCAAACTGACAGTTGAGCGCCCGTACCTGTACAAATCATAAAGCGGCATCGGCGTATTGTCATAATATGCCGATTGGTAATATGTCACCTCTTGCAGCCAGCGTTTGTATTGCGTTCTTAACCGCGGCCCGACACGACCTATGAACTGCGCACCGTGATCACCGTTGTACCCTCTCATCCCGTAAATCGCAGCCGACCCTTGCATTACAAGCCCGCCTTGTACAAAGAATTGTTTATCGCTATTGCGATACTCAAACAATTCCTGATAAAGCTCCGCCATCTGCCTGAAACGAACCGTCTTGGATTTGGTTGTCTCAATATCCTCATACCTGCGGTTTATATCCCCGTCCTGCATCGCACCCAAAGATCCTCTGTACTTGAAGTTCAAATTCAACCCGTCTCTGAACGAATTTTCTATAACCTTGCCGTCCTCATAAACAAGTTCGGCCATATATTTTGCCATGTTCCGGCCCATAAACCAGTCGTCCATATAAGAGTTTGAACCGTATTGCAAATAAAAATTATCATCTAATCTTTGCTTACCGCGCAAAATCATCCTGGACTGCGATGTACCGTACGCGAATTCCGTATAATTGTTCGGCCCGCGGTATTTCAACGCGCCGCCGACCCCAAGGTTGCCCCCACCGTGGACAATCATCGGAATAACCTTCATCGCCGCACCGTTCGGAGTCGTAAACACAAACCCCGGACCAAAGAACGCGCCCAAATTCCGTCTTGAACCAAACTCAGGATAATCACCTTCAAAATACTCGTTATCCTTGCCCGCAACCAACCTCATCCTCGGGAACCGGAACAAACGCTTTTCACCCGAGTAAACCTCTATCTCTTTCAAATTCATCACATTGTGGTTCTTCTTGGCATCAATCTCAATATCTTTTACCTTAACCCTGTATTTTGACGACCCAAACGCATCCGGAAGCTCCACCAGGTCGTCTTCAAAATCAACGCGCTCCGGCAGCCTGTTGAAAAACACCGTCTGTATTTTCGTAACACCCGTCATTGTCGTGTGCATCACACCCTTGTTCAGCGTTATTTTATCGCCATGCGAGAGAGCATTGCGCGCCGTGACACTCATATTACCCTGAACCAAGTTCATATTGTCAACCAGCGAAGTCTCCTCGTTCGTGTTCACCTGCATAAAATCACTGTGCATAACCGCACCGTCTTTTATCATTTGCACATTGTCATACGCCTTCAATATGTTGGAATTGGTGTTATACGTCATCACATCGGCTTTTAAAACAACACCTTGCTCAACAAAATTTATGACCGGGCTGCCAATCGCGTAGATTTCACCTGTTTGGTCGTCATATTCTATCGTATCGGCATCAAGCTTCATATTGCTCTGCGTAATCTCGTGCGCTACCGCAAGCTGAACCGTTTCAGCAACCGGAATCTGTGCCCCCTCAACAGCCTCAACGGATTCTTGAGCCTGCTGCTGTTGCTGCTGCTGTGCGTTTTTAATATCTCTGCTGCGCAAATAATTTTTTAACCGCAGACGCGTACGCTTGAAAACCGGCGTTGTAGCTGATTTAAAAGTTACCTCCCTGTCACCGAGGAACTGTTCGGGCACATCAGTCGGCGCCTCGTAAAACTCCGCCGCAAACGCCGGGCCGGTAAATAAAATTAGCAATGTCACAATAATTTTTTTCATCTGTACCTTTAAATGTAATTCATCGGATTGTTCGGTTTGCCGTTGACTCTGACCTCAAAGTGGCAGTGCGGCCCCGTGCTGTAACCTGTCGACCCCTCATAACCTAAAATATCACCTTTGTTGACATTCTGGCCCTCCGATACTTTTATGGAGTTCATGTGCGCATACAGCGTGGTTATAGGGGAACCCCCAACCACCCCGTGGTCAACAATAACAACCTTTCCGTACCCGCCGTACCAGCCCGCAAAAATCACCTTGCCCGCGTTGGACGCGCGCAAAGCACCCATGTTCGGCCCTGCAATATCAACACCCGAATGGAATGTTCTGCTGTTAAATATCGGGTGCGTTCTCCAGCCGAACGGGGACGAAATTCTGCCTGCAATCGGCGCCCCAAACGCACCGGTGGACGCAACAGTTACCGCACCCTTGTTCTTGCTTATCATCGTTTCAATGCTTGATGACTGACGCGCAAGCTCACGCTCTGTCTTTTCGTAATACGCCCGGTCATTGTTAAGCTTTTTTATCATATTTTGGTTCTGCGCAATGGATTTTGTGATAGATTTTTGCTGCGAGTTCATCTCATTCATCGTCTGCGCAAGAGTTACACGTCTGCTCTCAATATCTTTTTTCATTTTCGCGATGTTCTGCGATTGCGTTTTAAAGCGCATCATCCGGTCAGTATCTTGTTTTATAACTATTTTTTGGAAATAAATAACATCCAGCAGCGCGTTCAAATCACCGGCCGTCAAAATCAGCTGGAACATCCCCACCCTCTGGTTTTTGAACACTCTTCTCAAACGGTTTTGCACCTGAGAGTGAATCTGGTTGTATTGCGCGTAAACAACCTCATACTCGCGTTCAACCCCGGCCAGCTGGCCTTGCAGACTGTTATAGCGCGAGCGCGAAACCTCAAGATTCTTTGACGTATCATCAAGTTTTCTCTGGTTCCGGATAAGTTTGTTTTTCTCCTGACTTTCAAGCCGTTTCAACCGCTGAATCTGGCTGTTTACCTGATTGCGTTTTTGCTCAACAGTGGCCGCACTTGCCATTGGCGCGCCTGCAATCAAAAATATCAATATTAGCGTGAGCAGTTTTTTCATAATCTTACTTCATAAGCACAGGAAGCATCATAAGCCCTACCGTCCAAGCGATAAAACTCACGGCGATAATCCCTACTATAACTTTCTGGTGTTGCCTGAAAAAGTCCATACCAATATTTTACCACCAAAAAAATACGTTGGCAACAAAAGTTAAAAACTTTGTCTGAATATTGTTCTGGTATCTTGCTCAATTTTTGGCGTGTTGATTTCAAAGACATGAACACGTGCCGCGCCCAGTTCCGCGCGCAATTCGCCGTCCGCCGCCTGGAACCTGCTTTCTGCACCGTAAGACGGCAGCAGATTCTGCAATTTCTCATCCGGTTTCAACCCCGGCACCATTATTTTGCACGAAACAGGTTTGTTGACGTTTTTGTTCGCCACAACAAGCAGCGTCTTACCCTTATAATGTCTTACATACGTAATCACCTGATCGTTTTTGTCACCGCGTTTGTCAAGCGTTATGAACGTACCTTTGTTGACAATATCGGCATACTTGTCTTTAAACGCGAAGCAATTTTTCATGAAATCGCCTATCTCAGGGTTCTTCCCGCCAGGTTTTCTTGAGAAGTTGAAGATATCAAGTTTGCCTCTGTGAACCGTCATCTCGTTGTTATCAGTATCTGTCACAGGGTTGTGTATATGCTCATACGGATACAAGTAATCATCACCTGTTTGATAACCGTCAACAATGTACGGGTTCAACATCGGCAGCGTCGCCTGCAAGCCCATCGTCAAGTTGCAATAGTCAACCCCGCCGTGGAACATCGGCGATACATCATCGTGTGTCGCAAACGAACCCAGCAATGACTTGCCTTTTGGTACATCATAAGAGTTTGCCAGCTGATCTTTCACATAATCCGTGAACTCCGTTGCGGTTTTCCACTCGTGGAAAATGTGATACTGACCGTAAATCATATCAAATCCGCATCTCCACGTATCAACCGGTCTGTCATACGGCATATTCGCCTGCGGAGAAGCATCTTCATAAGTGTAAGTCTCACCCAGCCAGCCGAATTCAGGGTCAAGCTTGCGTGAATACGGGATGATTACATCCCAAAACTCCGGCGGTTTCGCTCTTGCAACGTCCGCTCTGATACCGTCAACACCAAGCTCAACGCACCAGTCAACATATTTTTTGTGCAGCTCAAGCAGCGCAGGATTCAAGGTTCTTTTGCACTCATCCTGCCACGGCTGGAACATTCTGATATCGTTCCATCCCTGTGGCGTTTTTGCAAGCCCGTCAGCCTCTTTTGCCATCAAATCCGGTTCGCGCGTAAACATATCAAACGATGCGCAGCTTGGCAAGTCAAGCATAACCTTGATTCCGCGCTTGTGGCACTCGTCAATAAACGCCTTGAACTGCTCATTCGGCGATCTCGGGTCGTTTTTGTCAATCAAAACAGGGTCAATCGTCAAAAAGTCTGCCGGCGCATACAGCGAACCTGCTGTTCCCATAGCTTTTTGTTTTCCCGGCGGGTGTATCGGCAGCAAATGCAGCGTATTGAACCCGTCATTTTTCACCTCATCAAGTCTTCCAATCGCATTCAGGAACGTCCCGTAAGTCTCACCTTTGCAGATGTAACCGTTACCGTCTTTGTCCTGCGCGTTGAATGTTCTCGGGATTATCGCAAGAATCTTTGCGCTGTTGCTTGCAAACAATGACTTCAAATCATTTTTGTAATTGAAATCCGGCCGGCTGACCGCAGGCATATTAATCGCAGCCTGATTATCAAGGTACTGAACCACCGCCGCAGAATTGTTTTGGGTTTCCGGTTTTGCCGCAACAGGCGCCGCAGCAGGATTATTTTTCAGATATTGTGCAAGCAGGTTACTTGTCGGAGTAATCATCATTGTTTCACCTCCTGACTTGCAGCCGGTTTTTTAACTTTGCCAAAGAAGAATTGCGCAACGACTGCCACCGCCATAAGCGCGATACCCAGCCCGCCGAATGTCTTTAACCATATCTGTGAGTTACGTTTGTTTTTAACTGCCGTTGTGATATATTCGTCAACTGCAATACCGTTTTGCAAGAATTTCTTCAACGAAGGAACCTTCTCTTTTAATTGTTCAAGATAGATATGCTGTTTGTGCGGGCCGTATTCTGCGCCGCCAAATTTTAATATCATCTCTTTTTGGTATCTTTTAAAGGTTTCTTTCAATGAAGCGCCATCCAACAATTTAATCGTTGATACATCAGCGCTTTTAGGATCTACATCACCCACGCCATAGATTGATCTCATAAGCTGCTGATACTTCATGAAATCAAAAGGTTTTTTCATAGTGCCTTCAAATTTTGTCATCTGGCCGTCAATATGACCTTTGGCAAGAATCTCTTTGCCCATCTTGACGATGTCTTCAGGCATGTTTTTGGTTTTGTCATCTGCACGCTTGAAAAAGTCCAGTGTCTGAATAAGTCTGCAGCAATGGTTTTTCAAACTGTCCACCCTGTTTCTGGCATTATCAATCATCATGCTTTTCAAGGAATTTGCACCCGCGCCAATCTCTTCAGCAGCATTGTCCAGCCCCTGCTCACGCAGAGATTTGCCCGCTTGCTCGCATATATCCTTGACATACTTTTCATAATTTGTGTTGCCTGCGTACTTTGTTTCAACTTCTTTAAGGCTGTCTGTGATTGCCGTCATCGCCTTTTTGTATTTTTCTTCATCTTTTACGATGGTTTCAAACTTGTCATACAACTTCTTGCCGACTGCTTCACGGTCCACAATTTTTTCACGCCGGATTACGCCGGTTTTTAATGTAAACAAGTCTTTGTAATCATCTTTTGTGAACCCTAACGAATCCAATACCGCCTCGGATGTGCGGTTGCATTGGTTTGCAATCACTGATTCTTCAACCTTGCCTAGTTTTAGCTTGTAATACTGGTCCAACACCCCATACTTTGAATCAAAATCCGTCATTGTATCGGCAATGTTGCGCAATTTATTAGCAGCCGCCTCATCCATCGGCTTGCCGGCCATATCTTTCATCAAATCTTCTTTAAACTTTCCGCCAAGAATAGTTGACAACTTACCCTCAGAAAACAACTTTGAAAACCGGTCTACCGTCCGTTCATCAATCGCCTCTTCTATGTACCCGCCTTTAGTTTTGTCTATGTAGCTGCCTATAATTTCATTTACTTTGTCAACGGTTTTTGTGCTGCGAAGCGCCTTTGCCGTATCATTGAAATTTACCGTTTCAAGCAGCTCATCAGCCTTTTTGTTGGTTTGTTTGTCAAAGAATTTTCCAAGCGGTTTTTCCGCCATATTGCAAATCATCGCGGTCAGAAGCGGTGTCGCAGGGCCGGCAGTCAGCATCCACAAAGTGTTGCTTTGAACAGCAACCTTTCTCATTTTTTCCTGCGTATACGCGCGCCGGTTAGGCATATCTTTCGGAACACCAAGCCTGTCGCCTGCCTTGTCCATTATTTTGTCAGAATACAAATCCCACGGTATAAATTGCGGATCCTGGAAGAACGGTTTTACGCGGCCTTGTGAATCCTGATATTTTTGCATCGGGTCAACACCGTGCACAAACAACGCCGGCAGCCGGATTGCAATCTTCGGCCAAATCGCCATTGACGCCAAAAATGCCGCCGGACCGAGTATTTCCATGCCTTTTTTCATCGGGGTTCTGTTCATAGTGAACAAATAAGCCGCAAGCGCGCCCATACCCGCAACCAGACCAACATCATTAACTTTGCCCAGTTGGTGGTCGTTTGCCTTGCCTTTTGCGCCGTCCACCAACGCTTTCGCGTTGTATTTCATATTTTTGACAAAAGCAGTCGGCAAGAATGTTCCTCTTAAAAGCTTTCCTTTTGGAGGCAGCGGTTTTGCAAACGTGCGGTTGTAAAGCGCGTTGTGATCAACAGCCCGCGCCTCGGGGCGTTTTTGTTGCTCCTGATAGGTGGTGCTTTTAGCTATGTAGTTTTGAAGTAGATTAGTTTGCATCAGCTTACCACACACCTTTCGTCCTGTTTAATGATGTGAGAATGACATTTTTTGGTTCTGGCGCCGACAACCGAGTTTATTATACCCAGAACGCTTGATAACGCCGCAACACCGAGCAGCATTTTGCCCGCGTGGCGCTGCATTACGTTGCCTGTTTTAGCACCTTTGAAGAATTCCGCACTGCTTTGTGCCAGTGTTTTCGGGAACGCCTTAATTGTGTTGATAAAGTTCTTGCCTTTCCAGAACTTGAAGGTTGCATCCATAAAGAATGTATCCCACGGTTTTTGCATCGCAACTCCGACACCAACCGCCGCCCACAAATATTGTGAAATGTTTTTTGCGGTGCCGCTTCGTGAAATCACCTCGCGTATCGCCGGTTTTACGGAGTGTGCAGGGTCGTTCAGGTTTTCACCGTGGCCGTTTTTCTTCGCTATTTTTGCGTAATAGTCTTTTGAAAGCAGGTCAAAACGCGGAAACTCAACGCTTTCAAATACTTTATGGTGCTCAATGCTTGTAATATCGGTATCATAGATGTTATCAGGCAGCTCATAGTTGATTTTTGCATAAGGCATGTCAGTGTTAATACCGGTCAAAGCCTGCACCGGCTTTGAGATGAAGTTTTTGGATATCATCTTCATCACACCGTAAAGCACGACCCCGAGCGCCATCTTACCGCCTCGGATACCGGCTTTTTGAGCGTCAGCATGGGGGAAAAACTTGTTAACAGCGTTAAAAAGCGCAATCAGCGTTGCACTGCCGGCAAGATATGCGACATTACCCATCGTCAAAAACTCGTAAAAATTGGCGTTTCTGCTGCCCTTGAGCCCTTTTGCCGTATATAACGTAGTGGCGTTGCCCAGCCTGTCAAGCGTCACGCGGCTGCGCGTTGCAACGTTATCAGGCAAAATAGTATCCCTGTCGTACCCTTTTACAGCGCCATGTTGAAATGTTATTTCGTTTGTTTTTCCTACCGATGCTAGCATTTTTACCCCATTAACACATTGACATTAACAGACCTGAATTCCTTTTATTGCCATGTAAACAAAGTATTTTAACATTTTGTTACATTATTTCATGGTATCATAAAAAATATGTTCAAAGGCGCTGAAATCAGGGAACTTTTCCTCAAATATTTTACGGACAAACAGCACACGCTTGTGCCAAGCTCAAGTCTTGTACCCGACAACCCCACGGTTTTGCTGACAACAGCCGGCATGCTGCAGTTTATGCCGATTTATCTGGGTTACGAAAAACCGCCCTACGACCCGCCGCGGGCTGTTTCATGCCAAAAATGCGCGCGCGCAGGCGGCAAAGACTCCGATATTGAAAACGTCGGCCGAACCCCGCGTCATCACACGTTTTTTGAGATGCTGGGCAATTTCGCGTTCGGTGATTATTACAAAAAAGAAATAATCCCCTGGGCGTGGGAATTTGTCACGCAATGGCTAAAACTTGACCCCGAGCGGCTTTGGGTGACTGTTTATGAACAAGATGACGAAGCGTTTGAGATTTGGGCAAAAATTGTGCCCGCGCAAAAAATCCTGCGCAAAGGTAAAAAAGATAACTTCTGGGGGCCGCCCGGCGCAACCGGCTCTTGCGGGCCGTGCTCTGAAATCCACTACGATTTGGGCGAAAACCTGAAATGCTCGCCCGATTGCGGCATCGACACCTGCGAGTGCGACCGCTGGGTTGAAATCTGGAACCTCGTGTTCACAGAACTTTTCAAGGACGAGGAAGGCAATTTCACCCCTCTTGACAAGAAAAACGTAGACACCGGCATGGGCCTTGAGCGCATAACAATGGTTTGTCAGGGCAAAGGCTCAACATTTGAAACGGATTTACTGCGCCCGATTTTGGCCAAAGTGGGGCAAATGAGCAAGATTGAATATGGTGCGGCGGCCAAGACTGACGTATCTTTGCGCATAATCACCGACCACGCACGATGCGTTACGTTTTTGATTAATGACGGCGTTGTGCCCGGAAACGAAGGCCGCAGCTACGTTCTACGCATGATTTTGCGCCGCGCGCTGCGCCACGGCAAGATTTTGGGGCTGGAATTACCGTTCCTTTATAAACTTGTGGGCACGGTCGTGAACGAATACAAGACCGCATATCCCGAGCTGGGAGTAAATCAGGACAAGATTACATCCGTAATCAAGGCCGAGGAAGAACGGTTTAACCAGACGTTAGAACGCGGCTACAAGCTGCTTGAAGAATTGCTGGCTGATGATATTAACGGGGAAGACGCGTTCAAACTGTACGATACATACGGGTTCCCGCTGGAGCTGACAAAAGAAATCGCGGCCGAGTCAGGCAAAAAGGTCGATGAGACCGGCTACCACAAAGCCATGCAGGAGCAAAAAGACCGCGCCAAGGCCGCCGCGCAAAAAATCAGCCTCACAGACGATTTGAAATACGTTACGATTGAGGAAAAATTCGGCCCGACGCAATTTACCGGTTACACGGACACCGAGACCGATGCCAAAATCGTTGCGACTGTTGAAGGCGAGGATTACACGGACATCGTGCTTGACAAAACGCCGTTCTACGCCGAATCCGGCGGACAGGTTGGCGACACGGGATTTATCGGCAACGCGCAGGTTTTGAACACATTCAAGGTCGGGAAATTATTCGTTCACCGCGTGGACGACGCAAACATCGGCGGCGCTGTGAAAGCGCAAATCGACACCGGACGCCGCGAAAAAATCCGCCTCAACCACACGGCAGCGCACTTGCTGCAAGCCGCGCTGATAAAGGTGCTCGGCGACGAGGTTAAGCAGGCCGGCTCGCACGTCAACGCCGAGCGCACCCGTTTTGATTTCTCCTTCGCACGCGCAATGACACGCGAAGAAATCGCTCAGACTGAGACGATTTTGAACGACTGGGTTGCCGCAGGGTTGGATGTTTGCACGACCCAAATGAGTATTGAGGACGCAAAAAAATCCGGCGCGATTGCGCTGTTTGGCGAAAAATATGACGATACCGTGCGCGTTGTGGCCGTTGACACAGTATCAAAAGAGCTTTGCGGCGGCACGCACGCAAATAACACGCGCGACATCGGCCTAATAAAAATTGCAAAAGAAAGCGCTATTGCCGCGGGCACACGCAGGATTGAGCTTGTCACAGGCGACGAGGCGCGCAGATTTGTTGAGCTTACCAAGGAAAAAGAAGCGGCCGGGCAAGCCGCGCAGCTTGAACGCGAGCNNTTGCCAAAGAAAAAGAAGCGGCGCAGCAACTTGCACAACAAGAACGCGAGCGACAAAAAGAGCTTGCGCGCGCGCAAGCCGCCCAAGACCGCGAAAAATTTGCCGCGCTTGCATCTGACGCGCAAAACGGCGTTTTAATCGCGCGCGTTGATGGCGGTGACCTGAAAGTCGGGGTTGAAACGCTCTTAAAAACTCTTGATTTGGTAGTGCTCGCGTCAAACTCGTCCGTTGCAGCGGCCGTTTCAGAAAAATTTATCCAAAAAGGGTTCAATGCGGGCGCGATTGTAAGCGAAATCGCAAAAGCTACCGGCGCAAACGGCGGCGGACGTCCAAACTTCGCACAAGGTGGGATTAAAGATGTGTCAAAACTGGAGGAAATCTTAAATGTTATTAAAAATAGAACGATTGGCGCATAACCGGCACCTGCCGCAATACCAGAGCGAGGGCGCAGCCGGCATGGACCTGCACGCGGCGATTACAGAGCCTGTGACGCTGAAACCGCTCGAGCGCGCGCTTATCCCGACAGGTATAAAAATTGAATTGGAGCACGGTTACGAGGCGCAAATCCGGCCGCGAAGCGGGCTTTCAATAAAACACGGTCTGACGCTGATTAATTGCGTGGGCACCGTTGATGAGGATTATCGCGGCGAGGTTTGCGTTGCAATGGTGAATTTGTCCAATGACACCCACACAATTGAGCCTGACGAGCGCATCGCGCAAATGGTTATCAACAAAATTGAACGCGCGCGAATTGAGGTTTGTACCGAACTCACAGGCACAGTCCGCGGTGCCGGCGGTTTCGGTTCTACCGGCACGGCCTGAGGCCGTTCTACCTGCAACGCGGAGGGCAGTTGGGCGAAGGTGTCACTACCGGCAAGCTCTGACGCCCCGCAGGCGCTGTTGACGGCAAGGTCTTGCCTCCGACAGGCGCGGCCGCACCTGTTGTTGTCTGTTGAAGAGGCGTCCCCATTATCATTCGCACGCCGCCAAAACGCTTACCCAGCGTTTGTTTTACCCCGGCCGTAATCCCGTTTACATCATCCATTGACATATTCAACTTGCCCGTGACACTGTTCACATCGTCCATTGACGCGTTCAACTTCACCGTGGCCTTGTTAATGTTCTCGGTGATTTGTTCAAGATTGGCGATAGTTTGACCTATGTTTTCGCTGGCGTTATCCACATCTTTTTGCGGCGCGGACTTGTTCAGTTTGGTCGCAAGATTGTTAATCTGCTCGGTGGTCTGCGATAAATTCTTTGTCGCAGCCAGAATATCCGGCCGCATATCGCCCACAAGCCCCGTGACCGCGTTCAACAAATCCGTCGCCGCCTCAGCCGTCTGCCCTACGCTTGTTATCGTGCTGTTCACATTCCCCGACACCTTGCTCAACTCACCGGATTCTAATTGCGATGACATAAAAGCGCCGAGATCAGGGGCCGGCAAACCTTTAATCGTACTGCCTTTCATCAACAAATGTTTCTGTGGCTCTTTCGGGTACTCGATTTCAATATATTTTGTCTTTTTTTTATCGTCAAATTTTCGCACGTTGGCCGTCACATTCGCCGGCAGACCGGACATATCTTTTTTGAATTTTATTTTTATATTTGTGTTCTTAAAATCCATATCAGGCTTGATTTTTCCCGTCTTGCCCACCTTAAAACCCTTGTAATACACAGCCATGCTCCTTGGTACAGGCCCCAAATCCTTGAACTGTGCCGTCACATAAAACCCCGTGATGCGGTTATAAACATTCAACGTCACAATAAAAAGCAGCACCATATAAAGCGCAGTAAAAAATTTATCCTTGTGCTCGGCAAGATTTTTCCTCATGTAGACAAACTAAACCGGCCGAATGTTTTTTCAAATTGCCCGAACGTATAATTCAATCTCATCTTCCGAGTTCATCTCGGTCGCAGCGACAAGAATTTTTTTGTCATCAAGTTTGAGCCCGCCGATTATATTAACGGTTTTTAGTTTTGCCAAAAACTTGTCCGCGTCGGCCACCTCAATCGTAAACTCGTTGAAAAAGTTTTTATTCAAAATCTTAACACCTTTTGCCGCGAGCGCATCTGCAAGCCGGTGCGCAAGTTTTGCGCTCAAAAACCCTGCCTGCCTGAATCCGTCCTCGCCCATAACGCTTAAATAAAGCGTCGCGCAAAGCCCCACCAGCGCCTGATTTGAGCAAATATTACTGGTCGCTTTTTCCCGCTTGATATGCTGCTCGCGCGT
>DBCX01000026.1 GCA_002293275.1 Cyanobacteria bacterium UBA947
GTGGTCGGGGTCGAACCGACACGGGGTTTAACCCCCACCGGATTTTGAGTCCGGCACGTCTACCAATTCCATCACACTGGCATGGGTTTTATTGTAGCACAAACATGATTACAAAATCATTTTTCTGTTTTAGCACAAATATTAACAATTTCATCGAGTTCTTTTGCCAGAATCCGCAGGCATTTTTTTACTCCCTTCGCGGGGGCTCTGTCAAAGTCCGCCATGATTATTTCAACAAGATTTTTTGTCAGTTGCAAACGCATTCTTAATTTTGTGTTCATAATGGCTATTGTATCGGATTATGATAACTATTAACAGGAATGTCATTCCAGCAAAGGGAAATGTTAAATTATAAAATAAAATATTCGCCCGGGCAATTTTATTTATCAATGATGACGTTAAAATGTCTGTATGAAGCGATTTTTGTTGATGTTGACGGTTTTATTCTGCGCGCAGGGCTGCCACGCTGCGATTGAAGGCGGCGTGAGCAAAACAGGTGAGGCCAACATTGTAATGGACGCCAACACAGGCGAGCCGGTCGGCGGGGCGCGGGTTTCACTGCCGAAAAAAGGGTTTTCCACAGTCACCGACGGCGCAGGCGGGTTTGAACTCGGTGCAGGTATTGACGGCCAGACGATTTTGTCGGTTGATAAAGACGGCTACCGCCCGTACTCAATGACCATTGACCAAAACTCGGCCTTAAAACCGGTCGTTGTCGGGATTGAAAAAAGCACCCCGATGGATATTGTCCTTGATACCGGACTTTTCCACCTGGGTGATGATGTTTTTAGCGACAACTCGGCGCACTCGGGTCAGTTTAGAACAAAATCCATCGGACCCTTCTACACAAAAACATTTAATATCACACCGGATGCGGTATCCAGACAAAACCATCTGGTTATCGGCTCAATTATCGGTGTGGACACGTTGATGTCGCGCAGTATGGGTCAAAACAGGACAAAGTTTTCGCACTCCGGACCGGTGGAGGTGTTTTTTAACGGCAGCAAAATCTCTGAAATCCACCTGAACGGCGACGGCCAGCGCGTCAAGCTCCCCGCAAGCCTTATCCGCCCGGGAAATATAAACGAGGTCACCGTCAAAACCGGCAGAAACCTTATGCAAACCGCATACGTTGACTACGACGACATTGAGATAATGAACCTGTCCGTGCAATCAGACTAAATAAAAACGAGCTTTTGAGGGCTCGTTAAAAAATTGTGTAAGGAAAAAGGAAAAGGAAAAATTTTACTATCCAAACGTTTTGAATGTGGACTCAACGTTTTTCTGAATAACTTTTGTGACCGCATCCATCTCGGTTTGAATCGCGTTTTGCTCGGTATCAAGCTGTTTGAGACGAAGTTCAAGGTTTCTGTCTTGCGCTTGAATGATTGCGATTTTCGCGTTGACTTCTTGAATTTGTTGATCGTACTGGAACTTGTCGTATTCGTACTGGTTCATCGCGTCGTCATAGCGCTGCTGGTCAGCAATCGTGTTGGTTGCAAGTGCGTATGTAACAGCGTCAGGCTGGTCAGCATTCAGCGTAATGTTGATGATACGGCCTGTTGCGTCTTGTTCAAGCCGGGCTTGAACGCCTTTGATTTCTTCGTTCTTTTGCTGCGAACCGACTTTGTATGCAGGGATGTGTGATTGTGATTGGCCTGTTGTTGCGTCGTAGATTGTGTTTTCGCTTGTGATAACGTCCAGGTTGTAGAACTGAGGCTCGTAAGCGCCTGTTGTGGAGTTTTGGACGTATCTGACAGCCCAGCCTTTTTCTGACGGTCCGTAAGCCGTATCAAGCTGCGCCATTTGCTGCCTTTCAACTTCCAGCAACGCTGCCAACTTCTCGGTTATGGTGCCGTCTGCATCAGACAGTGATGAGTAATACGGATCAGCAAGAACCTCGGCCGGTGTCGGGCTTGAGCCCAACAGTCTTAATTCGCTTGCACCTATCATGAAAGCACCGTCGGTGGTTGCTGTTGCCGCTGTTATTACATCGTTTTCATTAGCACCTGCTTGTGCCGCTGCAGTTCTTGCGTTTGCCAAAGCCAAGGCTGCCGCAATTTTGGTTTGGTTGTTTGCAGTCGTATCTTCCATTACTGCTGCGATTTCAGCTTCAATAGCTGCCAAAGTTGCTGCAATATCACCTGCCACCGCAGCCGCAGCTGTTGTGAACGTACCTGTTTTTGAGGTATCTTTGGTTATGATTGAAGGTGTTGCAGAAACAACCGCAAAGTCATCTTGCCACTGGCGAAGATAGCTGACGCTGTAAAGCCCGCCCGGCTGCGCGATAAGCGATGTGATAGTGTTTTTCAACGCGCCGTCTTCAAACGTGTAAACAGTTTTTGTATAATCGTCAATTGCCGGCGGTACAGGTACCTTCATGCCGAGCATTTGGTTATAATAGTTGGCCGTTTGGTTACCGAGCGCTGTACGCTGCTGGTTAATCTGCTGACCTTCATACTCTACGTTAGTCTTACGTGCTGTAAGCCCCAAAAATCTTGCTTGTGATGCTGCCATTCCCATAATTTTGTTCCTTTACCTTGTATTTTGTTCCCTTGTGCATGTGTTTACGGCACTTTCTGGTATAAACTTTAAGCATGGGCTGCAGTTTATTTACAATTTGTTACAATTAACTTTTACGCGGATAAATAGTGTTGCCCTGTTACGCGGCATTAGCAATAGGTTCGCCAAATTTATTAATCAAAATATCAACGACTTTTGGCATCTGGCAGACAAACGATGTGTATGCTCCGAGTGAGCACTGAGAACAATCCGAGCCGACCGAGTAGCATTCAACAGCTTGGAGCGTCCAGCTTGACGTAATTGAGTTTGAAATTGTGCTGTCCTGCTCGTGTCGCTTTTGCGACCCGACAGCACCTGCTACCGCGTTTGAGATAGTTTCTTTTTCCATATTCCCCTCCCTTTTTGTTTATTCTACGCCGGCATGGGCGCGCAGGGCATCATTCAAACGGATGATTTAACATGTAGGAAAGCACGCTTTCATTATACCTGTGCTCAATAGCGCTGAACGGGAAAACCGCACCGCCGAGCTCTTTTTCAATCTTTTTGGCAGCGCCGGCGCCTGCGTAATCTATTTTTGTTACAACCGTAATCACAGGCAAGTCCTGCATAACAATCCACTCGCGCATCTGATAATCGTTTTTTTGTACCGGGTGGCGCGCGTCAATAAACTGGATAAGCGATACGATCTGCTCACGCTGCGTTAAATATTCTTCAAGATTTTTTTGCCACCGGTTTTGCTCCTCCTTGGAAACTTTTGCATAACCGTACCCGGGCAAATCCGCGATAACAAACTTATCCGAGAAGTTGAAAAAGTTGATAAGCCGCGTTTTACCGGGTGTGTTGGAGGTTTTGGCAAGCTTTTTTTGGTTGGCCAGCGCGTTGATAAACGAGGATTTGCCCACATTTGAGCGCCCGACCAGCGCAAACTCCGGCAGCCCGTAATCAGGTGCCTGCGAGAGTTTTTCCGCGCTTACTAAAAATTTTGCCTGCAAATACTTCATTCTATGCCCTTTTTGTTAATTACGTCTTGCAGCATCTTGTAAAGCCGCTCGTTGTTTACGACGGTGATTTGGGTCTTGCCCTCATTTGTCTCAACATTGACGGATTTTTCCTGATACGCGGTTGTATTAATATTAACAAGCGAAAAAAGGCCTTTGGTCAGTACACTCAAAGGCTCTTTCCAAAACATTTCAAATGTGTCGCGGACATCAAACTTCATTTACTTAATTTATCTATTTTCTTCTGTATCGCGTTTTTGTCAGTCGCGTTCGGGCACAGTGCCAGATACTGGGTGTAGAACAATGCTGCGTTGCAGCGGTCCTTGATTTTCTCGTATGACTGAGCTTTGAGTTTTGCGATAGCCGGTGTGTTCTGGTAAAGGTCGGCAGCACGGCTTGCGTTATCAATTGCCGCATAGTAATTCTTTGACTCATAAGCGCTTTGTGCCATTAAGAAATATCTGGTCGCCTTGGATTCGCAAAGGTTGATGTATGCGATGCCGTTTTGGGCGATTTGGTTGTTCGTGTCGCGCATCAGCGCCTTGTTAAGCGCGTTTCGTGCCGCCGGGTATTGCTTTTCGTGGACAAGAATTTCCGCTAGATACAAATCGTCATCCAGACTGTTTGAAAAATTTATCGCATTCTCAAACGCGTAGGCAGCGTCAGCGTCACGGCCGAGCGCAAGATACGCCTCGCCCTTTGTAATGGCATCTATCAGGTTGTCACCTGCTGTTTGGATTATGTAGTTGAGGCTCTCTTTTGACGGTGCGCTCTGGCGGGTAAGGCTTGCCAGTTTAATCTTTGC
The DNA here is from genome assembly GCA_002293275.1 of Cyanobacteria bacterium UBA947. GTDB lineage: Bacteria > Cyanobacteriota > Vampirovibrionia > Gastranaerophilales > Gastranaerophilaceae > UBA947. The sequence goes on from DBCX01000026.1 coordinate 4,327, forward strand.
AAGGTGCAGTTTAAGGTTATCAGGTGATTTTTCTATCGCCTTGTTGACATAATCGTACGCGAGGTAGAGCTCTTTTTGGTCAGAGAGAGCTTTTGAGCGCGACATTTCGTAGTATGTGTCGGCAAGCCCTGATATCGCCTGATTGCTATACTCTTTGTCGTCAATCAACTGCGCATAATATTTTATGGCTTGATCGTATTTTTTTGTGCGGTAGGACATGTCAGCGACTTTTAGCTTGCCCTCTTGGTATTGCGGGCGCACGGCAAGCGCGGTTTTAAGCTGCTCTATCGCAAATTCTTCGTCCTCACGGTTCTCATAGACGCCGGCAAGGTTCATGTAAGGTTGTGAGTTTTCGGGTTTAACCTGAACGGCTTTTTTGAACGAGTTTATTGCGGCGGCCTCGTTGCCTTGTTTAAGGTAGAGTTCGCCTTGCAAGTTTAACGAGCCCGATGAGTTTGGCACAATGTAGAGCGAGTGGTTAAGCCAGGTCAGCGCCTCAGAGTAGTTGCCGCGGCGGGTTTCAACCTGTGCCATGTGATACATTGCGGATGGGTTGCGTGAGTTGTATTTCATTGAGGTCTTGAAGTTCTCCTCTGCTGCGGCGAGGTTGTTGTCGGCAAGGTTTATTGCGCCGATGTTATCAAGAACGGTCGCGTAATCAGGTTTGATTTTCAGCGCGGCTTGGAAAAGTTCCTCGGCGTCTTCCACGTTGCCAAGGCGCAGGGATGCGACACCCATTGCGTTGTAGGCTGCGTAGTAGTTGTTATCAAGCTCAATTGCGTTGACAAACTCTTTTATCGCCGAGTTAATCAGGTTTTGCGAATCCTTTATATATTTTGCATCGGATGACGTCAGGCGATTAAGGTGGATAACGCCTTGCGCGTAGTGCAGGTTGGCGTTGTCGGGATATTTTTTCATCAGGGAGTCAATTTGAGCCTGCGCGGCGGTGAGCTTGTATTGTTTTGCGAGCGAAACGGCCTTGAGCGAGAGGGCTTCCGGATCATTCGGGTTTTTTGAGAGAATTTCTTTCAGCTGCTTGTCGGCTTCCGGAAAGTTGTTGTATTCAAGCAGTGTGGCAAGCTGCGGGTATTTGACCTCGGGGGTCAGGTTGGTTTGTGCGATGTTGATTGTGTTGGATTTTTCCACCTGCGCTTGCAGGTCAGATGTGTCGGCCGCCTGTGCGGTCGCAAAAACCGGTAATACGCACGCCAGAATCAAAGCTCTTTTCACAAGCTTCGCTTCGCTCGCTTGTGATGCTCTCGCTCGCAAATTTGTATGCAAGCCTCCAAATTTGTCTCGCTCATTTATCATAAATTCTCCTGATTAAATTTATACGGTAATATTGTATAATATTTTTCGCGAAAAGACAACAATGTAAAGAAATGGCAAATTAATTCCCCCGCGCAGAATATATTTTGTACGACACCATTTACTTCGCCCAATTTTCAACAATTTTTAACGCGGCGCGTGTGAATGCAAGCGCGCGCTCGGGGATATCTTTTGTGATAACGCTGCCGGCGCCGATGTTTGCACCGTCTTTTATTTCCACAGGCGCTACAAGCACCGAGTTTGAGCCGATTTTTACGTTGCTGCCGACAGTTGTCTTGCTTTTTTCTTTTGTCAGTGCGTTGTAATTGGCGGTAATCGTTCCGGCGCCTACATTCACGCCCGAGCCAACATCGCTGTCGCCGATGTAGCTTAAATGGCTGACGTTTGTGTTCTTGTCAATTTTTGAGTTCTTAACCTCAACAAAATTACCTATCTTGACGTTGTCTGCTATCTGTACGTTGCCGCGAAGATGCGCAAACGGCCCGATTTTGCAGTTTTTGCCGATAGTGTTGCGGCCGGTTATATAAGTTGACGGATAAACAATAGTGTCCTCGTCAATTGATGTATCCTCGCTAATCCAGGTGGTTTTCGGGTCAACAATTGTGACGCCCTCGTCCATGAGTCGTGCGAGCTTGCGATTGTTGAGCATAGCGGCTGCCTGCGCAAGCTGCCCCCGCGAGTTGATGCCGAAAATCTCATCGTTGTTTTCAAGCGTATAAATAACGGCGGTCTTGGCCTGCTGCACAATGTCTGTCAGATAAAACTCGCCCTGTGCATTGTTTGATGTGAGATTGGCGAACGCATCCTTGAATTTTTGCCAGTTGAACAGATAAACCCCCGCGTTAACCTCTTTTATTGCCTTTTGCTTGGGTGTTGCGTCTTTTTCTTCAACAATACCTTTGAGCGTGTTGCCTTCAAGCACCATCCGTCCGTAACCTGTCGGGTCGTCCAGAATTGCGCTCATAACCGTCAAATCAGTGTGGTTTTCGGTGTGAATCAGGATGAACTTTTTAAGCGTTTCGGCTGTGATTAAAGGCGTGTCGCCGCACAAAACCAGAACCAGCCCGTCGTAGTCTTCAAGGTATGGGATAACTTTTGAAACCGCGTCACCTGTGCCCAGCTGCGGGTATTGGTAGACGGCTTTTGTTTTAGGGCGCGCATCGGCGTATCGCTCGACAAGTTCGGCCTGGTGGCCGACAACAACGAACGTCTCGCTCACAAGCGGCTCAACATTATCCAGCACATAACCCAGCAGCGGTTTGCCAAGAATCTCGTGCAGAACCTTCGGGGTTGCGGATTTCATCCGTGTGCCTTTGCCTGCCGCCAAAACTATCGCTTTAATATCCATAACGGAATTATAACACAAATTTATGTCATGGCAGCCCGATTTCATTTACCCCCACAAAAAAAGCGGCTCTTGCGAACCGCTTTGAATTCTTATTGGCTTTTGGATTAGCTTCCGCCGCCACCGCCGTAGGTGAAGTCTTTTTTGATGTTGTTGCCAAGCAGTTTTGTCCAGCTTTGCTCAAATGTTGTCACCTGATTCAGCTTGGTTTCAAGGTTATTTTTTTGAAGTTCAAGCTGCATCTCCCAGGCGTTGAGCTTTGCCATCTCAAACTCGTGGCCCATTTCAAGCTCTTCCATAACAATCTCGTACTGGTCAGGGTTGCCGGCCATATAGTATTGGTAGTAGCAGTTTTGCTGTCTGGTGTTGAACTTTGACTGTGCGTCAGCGTTCTGTTTTGTTGCAGAAAGCATGTTCATCATAATGGTGCCAAGCTGGTTGTTAATCATAGATTTTTGCTTGGTGTACATTAAAAGTGTTTCGTGAATGTTAGAAATTGCCATTTGCTCATCCTCTTGTTGTTACTCTCTTACTTGTATAAAAAAAATCGGCGACCCATGATTTCAGCATGTATATTTTTATTTACATTTGTTTACAAATAAATATAAAGTTGTTGACAGATACAAATTTTGTGAGAAGATAAGAAGGTAAACATTTAAAGTGTAGTAGAAACACTAATTCAACTGCACTAACCCCAAGAATTCATTAACCCCAACATATAAACTCCTAAATAAACACTAAAAAGACCAATTAGGATGCAGAAAACGACCCGCTCCCCAAAAGAGCGGTTTTCTTTTGGGCCTGAGGCCCTTCTGACAGCTAAAAGTGGTCTGCCGGCATAATTGTGCGTCGCAACGACCGCATGATATAATATATGCATGCAAGAGCTTATAAAATATTTTCAATCGCTCGGGATTCAGGTCAATTTGCACACAAAAGCGCGCGGCCATCACGGGTTTTACGTTAAGAACCGGATTGACGTGTCGCGCAGTACGCCGCCCGGGCGCGTTGTACCAACGCTTTTGCACGAGTTTGCGCATTATATCCACCACAAGCTTGAACCCGGCATGGACAAGACAGGCGGGACTTTTGAGGCGATTTTCTGGGAAAACGATACGCGTTTTGAACAAGAGCTTTTGCAGGTGACACATTTTGTTGACAAAAACTCGCTTTGTGAGCGGCTTTTGGAGCAAAGGAACAGATTTAAGGAAAGAATTAAGTCGCAGGAAAAGATTATCAAGGCTGATTTTCCGCAGTTTCAGCGGTCAAAAACGTTCAGGGAGTTTGAGCGTTATATCCGCGGCTCAAAGTCAAAATATTTGTTAAAATACGATCTGGTGCGCGTTGTCAGCGGGTTTTGGAACCGGCGTGTTGAGGTGTTCAACATCTCGGATATTGAAAAGGATTTTCCTGATATGCCGGCAGCGTTTGCGGCGTATTTCAGGCTGCGGTCGGCGCAGCGCAGGCAATCACGGGTGAGCGCGCGCATCAACCGGCTGCAAAAGTATTACAAAAAGCCCTCTGAACTGTTTGCGCGGCTGGTTGAGGGGCTGTATATCGACCGGCAGCGCACGTGTGAGCTTGCACCGTACACAACGCAGCGATTTTTTGGGCTGCTCGACAAGGGTTACTACGGCGAGCTGGCAACGGTTGTTAATTCATGTAAGATTTAGTGCGTATAAATTTCAATTCATATCCCAATATTAAACCAATTAACTTTGCTTCTTCATATTTCAGAGTTTTTCGCGCAAGTTTTTGGGATATGTTTGATTGAGAGTAGTGTTTGCCGGTCAATTTGGACAGTTCCTGCGCAATAGACGTAATGGTTGTGTCGTTTTCAAGTAACAGTGTTTTTATTTCTTTTCTTATGTTCATGTTTTATATCTTGACATATTTATTATTGTTTTGTAAAATCTATTATTATGAAGGAATAGTTATTAGTATAAAGAAGCTTAAAATGCAAGAAAAATTAACAGAAGAAGAAAGTATCGTCCTAATCCTGCTCGGTCAGGGCGAAACAGACAAAAGAATCTGCTGCGACCGCGCGATTACAAACTGCCAGCTGCGTCAAATCAGAAAAAGCATCCGCGCCAAACTCGGCGCGCGAAACGACGCCAATGCCGTGTTTTGGGCGTATAATAAAGGGATTTGGAAGTTTTAACTACGGCCGTAAATATCTTCGTAGCGGATAATATCGTCCTCGCTTAAAATATCGCCTTTTTGAACCTCAATGATTTCAATATCTTCTTTGTACGGGTTTTGCAGCGAATGGACGGCCTTGACAGGTATATCAATGCTCTTGCCGGCCTCTAACGTGTGTTCTTTGCCGTCGAGCAGCACTTTTGCCATGCCGGAAAGCACCACCCAGTGCTCGCTGCGGTGTTCGTGCGATTGCACAGACAGCTTGTGGCCGGGGTTTACGTGGATGGTTTTGGTTAAAAACCCTTTACCCTGCGTCATAACCGTGTACCAGCCCCACGGGCGGTGGACGGTTTTGTGCACAAGGTGCGCATCGTTGTTTTGCGCGCGCAGCGTTTCGTAAACCTGCTTGACATCTTGCGAGCGGTCTTTTTTGCACGCTAGGATTGCGTCTTCCGTCTCGACAATGATTGTATCTTCCAGCCCGATTGCCGCGACAAGCTTGGATGACGAGTAAACAAGCGAGTTTTTGGAACCCTCATTCAAAACCGTTCCCGAAAAAACGTTGCCGTCAGCGTCTTTTTCGCCGGTGTCGTAGATTGACTGCCACGAACCAAGGTCGTTCCAGTCGGATTCAAGCGGTATAAGCTTGATTTTGCCCGATTTTTCCATAATCGCGTAATCAATTGAGATGCTCGGCATTTTTTCAAACTCAACGTATGGGATGCCGTCTGTGAAGTCTATTTTATCGGCAATTTTAGCGATTTCAGGCGCAAGACGGGCGGTTTCGGCGAGCAATGTGGAGGCCTTGAACATAAATATGCCGGCGTTCCAGTAATAAGTGCCCGCATCAAGATATTTTTGCGCGGTCCTTGCGTCGGGTTTTTCAACAAATTGCATATTCTCTGCGTTGATGTAGCCGTAGCCGGTCTCCGGGTAATTCGGTTTGACGCCGAAGGTGACGATATAGCCTTCTTTCGCGAGTTTTTCGCCTTTTTCAACCGTGGCGCGGAATTTGTCAATATTTTTTATCAGGTGATCAGAGGGCACAACCAAAATAACAGGGTCCTCGCCTGATTTTTGCGCAATGAATTTTGCCGCAAGCACTATGGCCGGTGCGGTATTTTTTGAGACGGGCTCAGACAAAACGGTCGTGCTGCCAAGCTGCAGCTTGACGTTTGGTGCGTGCTTTATGTTAGTGATGCTGACAATATTTTCCGGCGTGATGAAAACTGCAAGCCGGTCAAACGTTGATTGCAAAAGGCTTCTGTCCGAATTCAGATTCAAAAGCTGTTTTGGGTACAACTCCCTTGAAAGCGGCCACAGCCTGCTTCCCGAGCCCCCTGCAAGAATTAGTCCGTAAATACTCATGGTACAATTATAACATGAACATGTTCTATAATATTTTGGGAGTATTTTTGGGCGGCGGTGCGGGCTGCGTGCTGCGGTATCTGGCCGGCGCAGGCGCGGTGAACGTGCTTTTTGTCAACATTCTCGGCGGGTTTTTGATGGGGATTTTTTATGTAAAATCTTGTTTCAACCCTGCGTTAAAATGCGCGTTGATGGCGGGATTTTGCGGCGGATTGACGACGTTTAGCGCGTTTTCGCTGCACATGTTCAAGATGGCGGATGCCGCGCAATACGTTCAGGCGGCGGTTTACGCGATTGTAAGTATTGTTGTGTGTTTGGCCGCGGTCGCGGCGGGGGTTTATCTTGCAAAAACTATGTTTTAACACGGCGGGCATGCCCCGCAGAACCAAAGGGAGTTACCCCGAGGCGTTTGAGATTTTAAAAGAGATGAATCTTGACGGTATGGAGCTGGAATTTGTGCACGGGGTGCGAATAAGCGATACCACGCGCGCGCTGGTGAAAAAACTGGCCGCAGAGCAGGATTTGGTCTTGACCGCGCACGCACCGTATTACATCAATTTGAACGCGCGAGAGCAGGAAAAAATTGACGCGAGTGTGCGCTATATCACGGAAACCGCTCAGGCCGGCGTGGATGTCGGCGCGTACAGCATAACTTATCACGCGGCGTTTTATCTCGGGCAGGACAAGGACGAGGTTTTCAAAAAAGTTTGCGCTCAGGTTGAAAAAATTATGGCGGCACCTGCCTGCGGCGCAATATGGGTTCGGCCGGAAACCACGGGCAAAGTGACGCAGTGGGGTGATTTGGACGAGATTGTCCGGTTGTCAAAAGAGTTTGACAGATGCCTGCCGTGTGTGGATTTTGCGCATTTGCACGCGCGCACAAACGGCGGAATGAACGATTATGACGCGTTTGCAGCCATTTTGCAAAAGATGGGTGACGAGTTGGGTGCCTATGCGCTGGAAAACTTTCACGGGCATGTTGCGGGGATTGCGTACAGCGAAAAAGGGGAGAAAAACCATTTGAATTTCGCGGAGGCGGATTTGAATTATAAAGATTTGCTGCGCGCGATGAAGGATTTTGGGGTGAAGGGTGTTTTGACCTGCGAGAGCCCGGATATTGAAGACGATGCGCGGGTTTTGAAAGATTTTTATGAACAGCTTGGTTGAACTGTCGTGGGAAACAGGCGAAAACCCGATTGTGTACGTGCGTTCGTGCGCAAAACCGTTGCAGGCGAGCTTGATTGAGGACTACGGGTTGGATTTTTCTGATGAAGAAATTGCGCTGTGCTGTGCGTCGCACATGGGTGAAAAGGTGCATAGGGAGCTTGCGGCGCGGTTTTTGGCGCGGCTGGGGTTGGATAAATCACTGCTGCTTGTGCCGTTTGAACACAATTGTGTGGGCAAACACATTATGATGCTTGAATTATGCCGGGTGAACGGGTGGGAATTGGGCGGTTACGGGGAGTTTGAGCATCCGGTGCAGATTGCGGTTAAAAACAAGGTGTGCAGGTTGTGCGGGTGCGCGGATTTGCCGGTGGTAAAGGACGGGTGCGGGGTACCGACATTTGAGATGACGCTGCAGGATTTGATGAGAGGGTTTTTGAATGTGCCGGGCAGGATTTTGGATGCGATGCGGGAGTTTCCGTATATTATCGGCGGCGCGGGCAAACTTGATACAAAAATTATGTCATTGCCTGCGGGTTTGGTTGCAAAAAACGGTGCGGGCGGGTTGTGTGTGGTGGCAAACCCGTCGGTAGGGCGCGCGTTTGCGGTGAAAATTGCCGATGAAAACCCGCATACTCGCGAGGTTGTTGCGATGGAGATGATAAAAGATTTGGGCTGGTTGTAACAAATTGTAAACACATGAATACATGTTGAAATAGCGGCTTTTCCCATGT
>DBCX01000059.1 GCA_002293275.1 Cyanobacteria bacterium UBA947
ATCAATCTATACCAACGTTTTTCAGCATATTCAGATTCTTCTTCCTGTTGAGAAGAATTTATGATTGATAATGCCTCAACTAACACCGGAAATACTATGACAGCTGATAAATATCTTCTTAGCGTGGGATTACTTTTTAAACTCATATAAATCTGATGAGTTTTATCGTTTAAATTAATGATTATTTTATCCTCATTAAAATCAGGATATACGGATGCGTTCGGAGATTTATTTGTGATATTAAATATGCAAGCAACCGGACCTTCTAATTCACTTGCATCAACTTCAATAACTATTTTTTTTGCCATTGCAAGAACGTCTGCTTTTCTGATTTTAAAATACGCATCCGAGAACAACTCTTTATTATGTTCATCCAGCTTGAATTGTTCTATCGGTTGATTTGCTATAATGCTGCCGTCAATCTCAACCTTGTCGACAATATTGTTTTTTGGGATTTTAGCATTAATACCGTCTCGTCTGTCAATAACAAAAGTGTTACGATATGCTGTTTTGGGGCTGTATGCTTTGATGACAACCTTAGCAGCACCGGTTTCAAGAAGGTTATTTAATCCGATAGAATTGAGCAGATATTTTATGTCAAAGGATAAATAATCACCTTCTATTTTTGTATTTTCAGGCTCAGCCAATTCAAAACTGCAATTAACATAATCAGAACCGTTATCAATCAGTACCGGATGAGGAAAGTTGTTTTTTAATTTTTTCATTTTCTGACCTCCTCAGTAATTTCCATATTTATAACCATCTTTTCCTTATTTTTGAAAGTGACGAATATTTCATTTTTTTCATCGGCATCAATTGTAACCGGACCTATTTTAGAGCCGTTTATATTAATCGGTTGTTTATTTACCATACATTTGTCGACCTTAATATCCTCGCCGCTTGAGCCTTCGCCAATCGCCGAAAAATCAACAAATATTTTTTCACAAGTATTTAAGGGGATTAGCACAAGCTTGTATAATCCTTGTTCATAGTTTACCGCAACCATTCTTTGTGATTTCAGAGCAGGGTATTGAATGTGAATTTTAGGACCTTGTCCTTCTGACGTTCCTTTTGTTTCCCCGTCAGATGTTGGGTTAACCGGTTGCGGAACTTTTGGCTCAGGATAAGGTTCGGGATTTTTACCGTTATTTCTTGTTTCCGAATCACTTTCTGTCACTTCACCGTCTTCTTGCTTAGCTAATTCCGTATTACTGTCTTTAGGAAAATTCATGACTTTTGGCTTTCCTAAAATTTTCTGCACCGGTCGCAGCTTGTCATTTCCCGCCTGCTTATTTTTATTAATTAAATCTTCAAGCTCATCGGGGAGATATTCTCCCACGTCGGCATCAACGGTATCCTCAACATCCATTTTGTAATTTTCATCAATCAGTTTTTTAACTTTATTATTAATTTCATCAATATATTTTTTTGCTTCCAGGCTTGTAGCTTTATCTTCAATGAGTTTATGATCCCATTTGTTGTGTTTCGGCGGTTCCGCCAAACGCAATATTTCTCCCAATTTCTCGCCTCTTACAACAACAACTGCAGTAAAATTTTGCATCATTCTTCGTTTGTCAGTACCGACAAGCATCCCTGTTGTTCTAAACTTTGCAATTTCCCGTTTATATGTTGGGTTTTGTTTTAAATAAATTTCCAAATCGTTATCAGTAATTATGGTTTCGGTTTTTGGTTCACCATCCGGACTTATAATCGTATCAAACAGCCTAACGGTTTGTGCTGCTGCATTTGAACTCATTTTCCTATATTGTTCAATAATATCTTTTAAATTATCCTGATTTATTGTTTTATCACCTATTTTTACCACCAATTTATTTTCAAATACGGCGAGCAAAAAATTTCTTACAACAGCCTGTTCAAGTTTGTCCTGCCAATTTTTTTCCTCGGTTAATTTTTCACAACCTACAATGATAATATCGGTACCGTACTTATTTCTGGAAAACAAATTTTTAAAAGAACATTCATTTCCGGTAACCGGTTTATAATTTTCAGTTGATCTGTAATGTCCGATACCTTGTGTGGCAATTTTATTATTATTGTCTTCTTTATACAAGGTAGCCGCTCGTGCCACTCCCTGAAAAGCGCTTTTATTATCTTTTGCGTAAGTATTATAAAAAACAACGCTGATATCAGAACATGCGAAAGGCGCATTTTTCCCTATACCGTATGAACCGCCCGCTGTATCAGTGTTCTTCGCGGAAACTCCGTCAGCATTAACCAACGCTCTCCAAACCGATTCTTGATTTTCATTGGCATCAGAACCTGTTAAGCCGGTTGTATTGTAATCACTTATCCTCAAAACCTTAATTTCATCTTTTGCAAGAACACTCTCGACACGCTCAATAAAAGATTTAACTTTTTTGTCCGAACGGTTTTCCCAATATTTTTTGCATCCCGCAATACATTCGGCATATTCTTTGAAAAGCGGATGATTGTCTTTGTTTATGGTCATTAAATCAAATTCTACAACAACGGGCTCCTTTGAGTCAGTATCCTTGGCATCAAGGGAATTCTGACAAATTTCTCTTGCCAAATTATCTGTTAAGTCCGCTCCTCTGAATGTTTCAATACCGCTATTCGTATAACCCTGTTCGGTACCTCCGTTTAATGCCGGGAAATCCCACTTTGCAATTGTCATTAAATTACTCTCCTCGATTAAAGTTGAAATTTGTCACTTTTAGAACTTTGCTCAAATTTGCTTTTTGCAGTCTTTAGTTCTTTTTCCAAAGTTCCGAATATTTTTCGCACATCATCCTCGGTGTACTCATAATTACCGGTATTTGAGCAGTTACCGAGCAATTTAATCATTTCCAAAAGCTTATTCGTCCTTGCTCCTGCAATTCGTTTAAATCTTTCTTTTTTTGTTTCCGACATACTTGCCCCAAAATTTAGCCAACAGTAACTCTATCATGACACGGTATGATACATTTGTCAATAGTTTATAAAATATAATGTAATATATTTTAATATTTACAATATATTGACTATATTTTAAAAATATAGTCAATTGTGTCTTAAATGTAAACATAGCATACCATAACTGACGATGCCTGTTTTTTTATGGTAAAATACAAAAAGTAGGGTATGCAAAGAATGAGATTTTGGCATGGTAAATAAGAAAAAAGAAAATAGCATAAAAGTATTTGATTTTTTCTCAGGCTGCGGCGGAACAAGCGCCGGGCTGAAAAAAGCAGGTATGGACATAGTTTTAGCCTTAGACAATGACAAGGATGCGATTGAAACCTTTGAGAAAAATATTCATCCCGAAAAAACATTATGCGACGATATTAGGAAAGTTAATATAAAAGCAGTCAAAGATTTTGTAGACAAGTACAGCAAAAATCATTACATTTTGTTCTGCGGATGTGCTCCTTGTCAACCTTTTTCCACGCAAAATAAAAAGCGTTTTAGTTCTGATGATAAACGAATTGATTTATTAAGCCAATTTTTGCGGTTTGTCAAAGAATGCAACCCGGATTTTATTCTGTGTGAGAATGTTCCCGGTCTGCAAAAAATAGACAAGGACGGACCTTTACCGAATTTCATTAAAAATCTTAAAAAAATGGGTTACAATGTTCCGGATCCTCAAATTGTTCATGCACAAGATTACGGAGTTCCCCAAAGACGCAAGAGGCTTGTGTTAATTGCAAGTAAAATTGGTGAATTAACCTATCCGAAAGAAACTCACGGTGAAAAAGCCAATAAACCTTATAAGACCGTCCGTGATGCTATTTATGATTTGCCGGAATTAAAAGCCGGTGAGGAACATTTTGATAAAAAGAAATATCCTAATCATCAAACCGCCGGTTTGCAAGAAATTAATTTAAAAAGACTGCAACAAATAAAAGCCGGACAGGGCAGAAAAGATTGGTCTAAGGAGTTTTCTTTGGAATGCCATAAAAACCATGACGGACATACCGATGTTTACGGTCGCTTGGAGTGGGATCAACCGGCAGTTACTCTGACAACAAGATGTACGAGCATATCAAACGGAAGATTTGGGCACCCGGAACAAGACAGAGCCATAAGCGTAAGAGAGGCGGCATGTTTGCAAACATTTCCCAAGCAATTTAAATTTTACGGTTCCGGTTTAGGTTCTCTTGCAAGACAAGTCGGTAATGCCGTTCCTGTTGAGCTTGCCCGAGCATTCGGAAAGACGTTCACAGAGCATTGCAAACAGGTAGGCTAATTTTTTGCTGATTGGATGAAATTAATTATCTTTTCTATGGATGCATCAAAATTTGTCTTAATTTCATGCTCCCAAATTCTCAGAATATTCCAACCCATATCCTTGTAAATGGCATTAACATCTTCATCTCTTCGCATATTACCGGTAATTTTATTTTCCCAGAATTCAGTATTTGTCGCCGGTGCCTTGTAATGTATGGGGCACTTATGCCAAAAACAGGAATCTATAAAAATAACCACTCTATATTTTTTGATGGCAATATCGGGTTTCCCCGGTAAATCTTTAACATTCCGTCTAAATCTTACATTTTTGCTCCACAAATTTTCGCAAACAAGATTTTCCAACTTCGTCTTCTTGTTTTTAACCGCCTGCATATTCTTATGACGCTGTTCTTTTGTGTGTCTGTCCATATTTTAATTTTAATACAAACCAACAGAATTATCTTGTGACAATAGCTTCACATGCCAAACTCTCACCTATAACAATTCTCACAAAGAATTGTCCGTTATATCCCGTTAAATATCGATATCTTTCAGCTTGAACAATATTCCAATTGAAACAAAAATATTTTTCATCCAAAATGTAAATATTACCGAGAGCACGACAACCTACCTCGGGCATTTTTGTAAGTTCAGGCGGTATTTCAAAATATAATCTTGATACCTCATCTAAAGATAAAAGGTTAAAATAATTTATGTTAATCTCCTCATTGGTAATGGGGGTATTAAATTCATACAAAAGATGTCCCTTGGCTAATTTTAATAGAACATTCTTAATTCGGTTCTTTTCAAGCTCAGACTCTAAGTAGTTGTTACCTCTTTTTGTTTGCATTTTAATTCGTTCCAACAGTTTGGGTTTTCTACTTAAAATCTCCTTTATATTTTCCCGCTCCAAATTTTCAACATTACAAGAGTTGGACTTTATGCATTCAATTAAACAGGCAATATATTCTTCATCCAAAGAAAAACTTTCATTACATTCTTTGCAAGCAAAGACAACCGGTAAATTTTTAGGGTACGGTTTATCTAAAAAAACTTTAGACGGCACATGGTCTCTTGTCCCCAAACCACCACGACAATATGCACAAAAATACGTTTGTCTGCTATCTGCATAATTTGTGCGTTGTTCCAATTTAATAATTTTCCTAACTTTTACCTCAACTTTGATTTTAACATAAAACGCACACAACCTAAAGTCTGAATTCTAAATGTAAAACATATCAAGTGTTTTGAGTGAAGAAGTATCATTTCAACACAATTTTGTTTTTGGTACAATATTAATTAAGTTAGGAAATATGTATCATGAAAAAATTATTAACCATTTTATTTATATTTTTTACAATGACCTTGAGTGCAAACGCCGAAACCGTCATATATAACACTGCGACACAAAAAGTTCACAAGCCTCACTGCCAACACGCTAAAAAATGCACGGTGAATTGTATAAAAATTGAGAAAAATGATGCATACAAACGCGGCGGTAAGCCTTGTAAAGTCTGCGGAGGGTAAAGGAGAGTTTTGACTTATTTAAACATAAAACTGCAAGGTATTGACACTCAAGGTGTTGAAAAGGAATATTCTTTGGCTGAATTTAAAGGCAAAGAAGTTCTTTTGTATTTTTACCCTAAGGACAATACATCCGGCTGCACGCAAGAAGCCTGCGATTTCAGGGATAATTATAACAGGCTGACATCACACGCAACCGTCATTGGCGTAAGCCCCGACAGCATAAAAAGCCATAAAAATTTTCAAGAAAAACACGGGCTGAATTTTATTTTGCTCTCAGACCCCGAACATAAACTTTCAGAAGCCTTCGGCGTGTGGGGCGAAAAATCAATGTATGGTAAAAAATATTTCGGTATAATCCGCTCGACTTTTATCCTTGAAAAAACCGGTAAAATCAAAAAAGAATGGCGTAAGGTCAAGGTAAAAGGGCACGTTGATGAGGTTTTGGAATATCTGCAATCAAAGGCTTAACAACGTACTTCCGACTTTTCATGTCAAAATAGGTGACACTTTATGTCAAACTCCCTGTCATTGAACAGACACTTTATGCCAAACTCTCTGATACACAACAATGGTCGTTGACAACCCTTGTTGCGCAACAGAAAAGACCGCTTTCGCGGTCTAATTCTCTTAAATTGGAGACGGCGGGAGTCGAACCCGCGTCCAAAATGGATTTAAACACACATCTACGGGTGTAGATATTAATTCTCTCGCTCAAACCCGGGAACATCAAAACCGTTGGTTTGAACAAAGCACTCTTTGCGGAAGTACGAAACCTTCAATGGCCCGCTTGGCGCGCCTACCATCATCAGCGCGTTGTATCTTGCATAATTGACCACCAACACCGGCAAGATGGGCGAAGGCAGTGGGCATTATGCAGCTAGAGCGTATCTAGGTGCAAAGTTGCCGACGATAACGTTGTCGTTAGCGTTTAGTTTGTTTTGCTCGTTGATAACCGGGAACAGCGCCCGGACCCGCAGTATATCCTCACCGAACATCCTGTCAAAAGCCAAAACGTCCCCAAGAAATTTTTCAAAGTTCACTCTCCCATTATACCACATCCAAATGATTTATTGTATAATTATACTATATTAATTAAGGAATCTAAACAATGGCAGAAAAAATTAAGATGACCAACCCCATCGTTGAAATGGACGGCGACGAAATGACACGGGTTATATGGAAAATGATTAAAGATATCCTAATCCTCCCGTTTGTTAATCTAAAAACCGAATACTACGACCTGGGGCTGGAAAACCGCAACACCACAGGCGACCAGGTCACCGTTGACAGCGCTAATGCAGCCAAAAAATTCGGCGTCGCGGTAAAATGCGCCACCATCACCCCTAACGCTCAAAGAATGGATGAATACAACCTCAAAGAAATGTGGAAATCCCCGAACGGCACAATCCGCGCCATCCTTGACGGAACAGTTTTTCGCGCGCCGATTATTGTAAACGGAATAAATCCGCTCGTCCCAACCTGGACAAAACCTATTACAATCGCGCGCCACGCTTACGGCGATGTTTATAAAAACACCGAAATGCTTGTTGATGAAGGCGCACGCGCAGAACTACTCGTCACAAACAAAAACGGAAACGTGACAAAACAGCTTATCCACGAATTTAAAGGAACAGCCGGGATAGTCCAAGGTCAGCACAACACACAAAAAAGTATTGAAAGCTTTGCCAGATCGTGTTTTAATTTCTCCGTGGATACAAAACAAGATTTGTGGTTTGCTACCAAAGACACCATTTCAAAAAAATACGACCACAGGTTTAAAGATATTTTTGCCCAAATTTATGAAACCGAATACAAGGGTAAGTTTGGCGCGCTGGGCATTGAATATTTTTATACACTGATTGACGATGCGGTGGCGCGGGTTATGCGCTCTGCGGGCGGGTATATCTGGGCGTGCAAGAATTATGACGGCGATGTGATGTCCGATATGGTTGCGACCGCGTTCGGGAGCCTTGGGATGATGACGTCAGTGCTTGTGTCGCCGGAGGGTGTTTACGAGTTTGAGGCCGCGCACGGCACGGTCACCAGACATTATTATAAATATTTAAACGGCGAAAAAACCTCCACCAACTCTGTTGCAACGATTTTTGCGTGGACCGGTGCGCTGAAAAAACGTGCGGAACTCGACGGGTTGCCTGAATTATCCGACTTTGCCGAAAAATTGGAGCAGGCCACGATTTTTACAATAGAAAACGGTGTGATGACGGGCGATTTATATGCGATTTCAACTTTGGCCGACAAAAAAAAGGTGGGCACTGAAGAATTTATCAAAGAAATCGGGAAGAATTTGAATATTTAAAAAGGGCTTCAAACGAAACCCTCTTTTCTCAATTGGTTGCGGGAGCCGGATTTGAACCGACGACCTCCGGGTTATGAGCCCGACGAGCTACCAGACTGCTCTATCCCGCGATACAATCCCATTGTGACATATACATAACCAAAAAGCAACCGGCGATGTAAAAAAATGTAACAAATCAACTTGCATGCCTAAAGTTTCCGCAAAAATCCGCCGATAAAATACCATAGGGGACTAATCTTGATAGAAAGGTTAAAAATATGAGCTATAACAATTTTTGGACACCATTCGCGTTTATTGGCGGGCTCCTTTACGGCCTGTTTGCAGGCAAATCATCCGGCGGCGNNCCCCCGGCTGGCAGCAAACAACATACCCCGGCAGCTCAGTTTGGAACGGCGGTTTCAACCCGCAGAATTTCTATCTGCCAACCACAGCATCTCGAACTTTTAACTTTGACAATGAGCCGGTAGAAACAGGCCACAAACATATAGTCATTGAAAGAAAATGCGGATCTGACTGCTGCGACAAAAAGAATAAACCATCCGAAATTGCGGCTAATCATAAAGATAACAAACCGACAACCGGCACACCCGGAGTTTATTACATAAAAGAAAGCGATGACGCAAAAGATGATAAGGATTTTGGGCTCAGAGACAATATCGCTGCAATGTACGGTTTGGACAAAACGACAAACGGCTACGAATTCACGGCCAACAGATTGTATCTGGCGATTTTGACAAACAAGGAAAACGCGCCAAAAGATAACGACGGCGACATAAATAACTCAAAAGCGTGGTTTGATATCGGCACGGGTATTGTCCTGCCGGGGCTGGATGACCCTGCAATCACAAAGGTTCTTGGCGCCCCTGTAAAAATAGACACACTTGAAAACACAGTCTCAACAGCAGAAGAAACGGCTGGAACTTCGGCGTCTGGAACCGGGACAACTGAAGAAACTGATGCCGTGGACGAAGAGGCAAATACTGACGAAGGTGACACGGTATCGGGAACTGGGGCAGACGACGGCGAGGAAACACTAGGAGAAATGGCTCCGGCAGAAGAATCTTCGGACAAAACAGGGCTTACCGAGGAAGGTTCAACCAAAGAAGAAGTTGTTGAGGAAGAAACAGAGCCGGTTAATGAAACATCTCCTGAAATTGAAATTAAAACAGAAGAGATTGTGCCGGAAACCACAGAGACAGGACTTGAAGAGGCCGCAACACTGTTGGATATCGGTGAGCGTGGCGGCATTCCTATCAGCGTCAAAGAACTTACAGAAAATTTTATTCGTGAGTACACACCTGATGATGGTGCCGGTGCAGAGGAAGTCACGCTATCGGAAGATGAATTACCTGAATTCCGGAAAAGATTTGCAGATATTTTGCAACAAGCAAAAACACCTGATGACATTGCCGCTGCGAAGACAATGATTACGTTCCTGGATAATGTCCGCGTTGACGGCGGTAAGAATGCTTTCAAGGATGATCTTACACAATTGCTCAACACGGTAGACAAACAAGTAACTGATGCAAGAAAGATTGCGTTCTACACCGACAGTGATAAAGATGGTACTGCGGAGTTTCATTCGGTGTACATAGATCCGGACGGCAGTATAGGACGGACTCAAATGCGGCCCGGAGCAACCTTGCAAGGTCCGGACAAACACCTGACAGAAATAGCTAATATCAAAGATGATGTTGCGGACACCGAAGGTAATAAGAATAATGCCAGGCTGCGCGACGGGCACAATATAGACATCAAATCAGAATTTGACGCCTACAAAACGCAGCTGTTAAAAGTGCTAAACTCAAACAGCTACAGTACAAACCAAAAACTTACCGCGTTGAAATCACTGCCGGAGAATATTCTCAACCAGATTATGACAGATCAAGAAGCGCTTAAAGCCATGGATGAGAGAACTCCCGGCTTGATTAATAAGCTTATATTACAATCGTCCACAAGTATAAGACACAACACTGAGAGTATAAATGCCGATTCAACCAGGGCACACGGCAGTATAACTACAACTATCGCTACCGGAGGGTATAGAATAAGCGACGTAGACAAGTTCAAAAGCTATATCAAAAATCCTGATGCTATTGCCGCGTTTGACACGTTAAAGTCAGGTACGAAGGCTACTCAGGCCGCTAAAATAGAAGCGCTTAATGCGGTAAAAGCGTTTGTGTTAAAGGCAACACCAACTGAAATAGAAGCTTTTAAAAGCAATATTGATCGGGCATTTGACTTTGGAACTCTTTATAATTATAATGCCAGAGAATCAGGACATGGTCAACCTACACTGCAAGTTCGCATAGAACGTGCTCTCGGCCAAGTTAGCGGTTACAGCTTCAATGCCACCACGCTAAAACAACTTATGCAAAAAGTAGAAATAGAATAGATGCAATTTAACCCAAAAACTCCCTTCGGGGAGTTTTTAATCGGTGTTTACTATTTTTTCGGTTTGTGTTAGACTTGTTCTGACGGGTAGGTACCCGAGTGGCCAAAGGGGGCAGACTGTAAATCTGCTGNNTTGCTGCATAATTTGGGGTTCCTTGCGGAGGGGTGGCCGAGTGGTTAAAGGCAGCAGACTGTAAATCTGCTGACGCGAGTCTACGGTGGTTCGAATCCACCCCTACCCACCACTAAAAAAACCCTCCGGATCGGAGGGTTTTTTGCTGTTTATTGGTGCCCGGCTGCTTACCCAAGCTTGCCCAGCGCCGTTTTTGCCGCATCTTTTACTCCGCGGTCAGTATCGTTTTGCGCTACCGTGAACAGTGTGGTCAAATCTTGTTTGTAAGCAGGGTTCTGGATGTAGCTCAACGCCTCAATCGCAGATGTTCTGACCATCGGGTTGTCGTTGTTTTTCAAGTTCTCAACGATTGTCACAGCACCCGGTAGTTCTGTCAACGGAACCGTGTTACCCGTCATTTTTGCGATTTCGTCGCTGTAGAGTTTTTGCAAGATAGCCATTGTGAACATTGCATAGCTTTTGTTGCGCTCTGCCTGCTCCATCGGCGTGATTGTCATTGCAAGCTTTTGCTCAGCCTCAGTCAGCGTCTTGTTGTTCATCATTTTTTGTCTTACAGTGATTTGTTCGGGCGTCGGACCTGCTAATGTTGTTGAATCCTTGCCGACTATTGTTGTCAAAGAGTTGATGACTTTTTCATCAAGCATTTCTGTCGCCGCTGCCGGATTGTCTTTCACCATATTGGCGATTTCTTCCATTACGTTGGCCTGAACTTCAAAATCAGGGTCGTTCAATCTTGCCAAAAACGCGTTCAAATCAAGCTTGTTTGCTGCCGGTGCCTGCGGCATTTGCGCGTCCGGTGCAACGATTTCAGGTGTTTGCGGCGGCACCACTGTTTGCGCCACCGTAGCTGCCTGCGGTGCCGTTACCACAACTTGCGGCTGTGTCACAACCGGCTGCGGAACACCCGGTGCGTTGTAGTTTTGCTGCACAACCTGCGGAACAACCGTCGGTACAACAGGTGCGGCTGCTGCCGCTTGTGCTGCTGCTTGCGCTGCCTGAGCCGCTGCCGCAGCTTGCGATGCTGCCGACGCTGCTGTTAACGTGTTCAATGTTTCATCATCCAAAGCAATTGTTCTTACCGGCACTTGCGGCGCTTGTACTACTTGCGGCGCGATATACGCCGGGTATTGCGGATAAGTCTGTGCCGGCGGATAGTTATAAACAGGTGCTTGCGGATAGTTATACATCGGCGCGGTCACAGGCGCGTATGTCGATGCATACTGCGGATAATACTGCGGCTGCGCTACCCCGGACCCCGGTGCGTTCATCGCCGGGTTGTGTACATCAATTTTTACCGCGTTATAGCTCGCACCAACCGGCGGAACTTGTTGTACGGCATACGGATTCATAATCGGAGCTTGTATCATAATATTTTTCCCTTTCAAGCATGTAAACACTACGTTATACTGCTTAAATGACCCTCAATAATTTAAATTGCCTTTTTTGGGATTTTTTTTAATAAAACTTAACATGAGCTCCAAAGTGGTCGCCGCAATTTATTCATGCTATAATGGTGTCGGAGTATATGATGCTGATTAATAAGAACGAGAAAAAATCAATACGCTCGGCTTTTGGTAAAGCACTCGCACAGGCCGGAAGGATTAACCCCGACATTGTTGTTTTGGATGCGGATTTGTCGTGCTCCACACAAACCCAGGTCTTTGCAAAAGAGTTTCCCGATCGGTTTTTTAACGTCGGTATCGCAGAGCAGGATATGATTGCGTGCGCGGCCGGGCTTGCCACCGAGGGCAAAATCCCCTTTGCTGCAAGTTTTGCCATGTTCGCAACCGGCAGAACATACGACCAGATTAGAAATTCCGTTGCATATCCTAAATTAAACGTGAAAATCATCGGCACCCACGGCGGCGTGACCGTCGGCGAGGACGGCGCAAGCCATCAGGCGCTTGAGGATATCTCGCTCATGCGCGGTATCCCAAACATGACCGTTATTGTGCCCGCCGACTGCCGCGAATGCGAGCAGGTTATAAATTTTGCCGCGACAACCGGCGGTCCGATGTATATAAGAGTCGCCAGAAGTAATGTTTGCGACATTTTTGACGAGACCTACGAGTTCAAACCCGCACGTGTCATAAAGGAAGGCACCGACATCTCCGTCATAACAAACGGCGAAACGCTCGCGGAAGTTATTGATGCGGCAAACAATCTAAAAGATATTTCAATCCAGATTATCCATGTTCCGGTCGTAAAACCGCTTGACAGCAAGACGATTCTAAACGCAATCGCAAAAACCGGACGCGTTATAACGGTTGAAAACCACTCCATCATCGGCGGTCTGGGCAGCGCAATCTGCGAGCTTGTATCCGAAAACACTCCAATGCCCGTTCACAGAATCGGCACAAAAGATGTCTTCGGGCAAAGCGGCAAATCCGATGAACTGCTTGACTTTTACGGGCTAAGCAGCGCTAAACTAACGCAGTCAATCAAAGAAATTTATGAGGCGAAATGATACAATTCAGATCAGTTACAAAAAAATATAATAACGACAACTATGCGTTGAAAAACATCAACCTTGATATCCAATCCGGCGAGTTTGTGTTTGTCATCGGCGCATCGGGCGCCGGAAAATCAACGCTGATGAAGCTTTTGTACAAGGAAGAGCAGGCAACCGGCGGCACAGTCACTATCGGCGGGATAAATATCGCAAACCTTGCGCCCGAAAAAATCCCGAACCTTAGACGCTGCATGGGGATTGTCTTTCAAGACTACAAGCTTTTGCAAAACAAAACGGTCTACGATAATGTGGCTTACGTGATTAGAACGCTTGGTATCAGCACAAAAGAAATCAACGCGCGCGTAATCGGTGCGCTCAAAATCGTAGGGTTGTATAACAAAATGCACGCGTTCCCGAGCGAGCTATCAGGCGGCGAGCAGCAGCGCGTCGGCATCGCACGCGCCATCGTGAACGGTCCGCCGCTTCTTATCGCGGACGAGCCCACCGGTAACCTTGACCCGCAAAACTCTATGGAAATTATGCAAATCCTTGAACAAATCAACCAGCGCGGCATAACGGTGATCATCTCAACCCACGACAGCGCGATAGTGAACCATTTCAGAAAACGCGTAATCACACTTGACAAAGGCGGCATTGTCCGCGATGTGGAGGCCGGCACTTATGAGTAGCACACGCACAAAAATTAAAAAACAGGTAAAAAAACACATCCCGAAAGACTGGCTGTGCGAAATGCGCATCCTGTACAGACTTTTGACCGAGACGTTCTACGATATGAAACGCACGGGGATTGTAAACCTTGTCATCATAACGACTATGGCGGCGATTTTGACGATATTCAGCGGGTTTTTCCGCTCGGCTATCTCGTTGTCAACGTTTGCCCACGAGCTGGGCAATGTGCTTGAAATCTCCGTATATCTTAAAAAAGACACCGACGCAAACCTTGTTAAAAACCGCATAAAAGAGTTTAAACACGTTGAAACGGTTAAAATTGTACCAAAAGAAATATCATGGAACAACCTCAAGCGCGAGATGGATTTGCCTGATTTTGAGAACCCGCTGCCTGATACTCTGCACGTTCGCGTTGACAAACCGGAGAATATTGACGGCGTGTTCAAGGAAATCAAGACGCTGCACAACGTTGAGGATATGAGCTATGCGCAGGAAATCGCCAAAAAAATTGAGACGATGAACCGAATCGTCAACACAATAACGGTTTTTGTCGTGATAATCATGGCTGTTTTGACAATCACCGTCATCAACAACACAATCCAGCTTGTCATAAATGCGCGCAAAGATGAGATTGAAATCATGCGATTGATGGGTGTGAGCAACTGGTATATCCGGCTTCCGCTGATTATACAAGGTGCATTCTACGGGTTTTGCGGCGCGTTTATCGCGATTTTCCCGCTCAACGCCGTCCAAAACGGGCTGGTTAACATGCACAAGTTCTTTATGATACCAAACCCTGTTTATGCGCTCCCGCTTGTTGTCACCGTCATGTTTATGATGGGGATTTTGTTCGGCGCGGGCGGCAGTTTCCTTTGTATCAAAAAACATTTGCAGGTATAGGGGGGACTTGAATTGAGTTGTCTTGTAATATCCGGCGACAAAGATACCGCTCACCAAATCGCGCAAAAAATTGTGCTTGTCAGAAAAACCGACAAGGTGACCGTCGCGGACAGCTATGACGGCAAGGCGGAGGTTGTTTTGCTGCACGAGCCCGAAAACCTTGATATTATAAAAGAAATCAGCCAAACTGCGACCGTTTTTTTGCTCACCGACCGTAACGAACGCGATTATATATTAGAGGCGTACGATCTGGGCATGGCAGATTTTTGCTCACCGGGCGTGAAAGATTACGAGCTCACGATAAAAGTCATCAACGCGATGCGGCTGCACGATGCGCTCAACAACCGTAAACGACGTGTTGAAATCCCCGAACAAACCGCGTTTGAATACGACGCGCCAACGCCTGTCGGCACCGGGCTTCGCCCGAAATTGTTTGATAAAATGTTTGAAAACAAAATTGAAACCGTTATTGAGCCCGTGTTCTACCGCATGCAAAAAGAATATTTTAAAACCGCACCGGCTATCACCGGTGACAAATGCACTTTTGCGGCAAAAACAGGCAAACTTGAAATCGTCAACACCGGCACCACAAAAACTACAATCCGCGTAAGCTATGACGGGTTGGACTCGCCGGAAAATTTTGAAGACGAAATTGCGCTGGCAAGCCTTACCCAAACACGTTTGGAACGCTACATCAAAGATTTTATGTCCAGTGTTATCTGATTTTTAAGCGCTTCCAGCGAGCCGAATTTTTGTTCCGACCGCAGCATGCTCAAAAATTCAATCGTTATCGGCTGCCCGTAAATGTCATCCTTGAAGTCAAGAATGTGGACTTCAAGCAGCTTTTGGCCGGCGTTTTCAACTGTCGGGCGCACCCCAAAATTTGCCACAGCCTTTTTACTGCCGACTTTTGCCGCATAAACACCGTATGGCAGCTCAATCAAATCCTGCGGATAAGCAAGGTTCACCGTCGGAAAACCCAACTCGCGCCCGAGTTTTTGGCCTTCAATCACGGTGCCTGATACAGAAAAATTGTAACCGAGCATCGCGTTTGCAATCCCCACATCGCCGCCTGTGAGTGCCTTGCGGATCTTTGTGCTGCTGATGATTTCGCCGTTTAGCTCCACCGGCGCCACCTCAAAATAGTTTTCAAAATTCGCACGCAAAAACTGTGATGTACCTGCCTTATCCGCGCCAAAGGTGTGGTTGTAACCGGTAAAAATCGCCGACGGGCTAAACCCTTTGCGCAAAAAATCCAGATACTGCGCCGCGCTCATCTTTGACATCGCCGCAAAATCCAGTTCAACAACATTTGCACCGAGCGCTTCAATATGCTCGCGCCGCTGCTGCCGCGACAAAATATATTTTGGCGTCAGGTTGTACAAATAACAAAACGGATGGTCCTTGAATGTCACAACCGTCGCCGGCCCGCGCTCAACCGCCGCGCGGATAACCGCCTGGTGACCCAAATGCACGCCGTCAAAAAAGCCTAACGCTAAATTCATTTGGGAGTGACCGTTGATTTAAGATGCAGTTCACGCATCTGCTGCAACGACACTTCGCCGGGTGCATCAGCCATCAAATCTTTTGCCTGCGAGTTTTTCGGGAACGCAATAACATCGCGGATGCTGTCGGTTTTTGCCAGAAGCGCAACAAATCTGTCCAGCCCGATGGCTAACCCTGCGTGCGGCGGCGTACCATATTTGAACGCGTTAACCATAAACCCGAATTTATTTTGGATTTCTTCCGCCGACAAACCAAGCGCCTTAAGCACGCGCTCTTGCATTTCAGGGCAGTGGATCCGTTTTGACCCGCCGCCAAGCTCAGTGCCGTTATAAATAATATCATACGCAATCGAGCGGCAATTGCCCGGGTCAGACTCAATCTTGTCCATATCATCAGGGTTTGGCGCCGTGAACGGATGGTGAACTGACACATAACGCTCGTGCTCCTCGCTGTACTCAAACATCGGGAAGTCAACGACCCACAAAAGCGCGTGTGCGTTTTCGTCAATCAAATCCAATTTTTTACCGAAATGCAATCTGAACCGGCCGAGCACATCAAACACAATTTTCGGTTTGTCCGCCACAAAGAACACTATATCGCCTTTGTCTGCGCCGGAGCGCCGCTGTAATTCTGCGATTTGCCCCTCATCAAGGAACTTGAACACCGGTGATTTGACCTCACCGTCGTTCATATAAGTCACCCACGCCAAGCCTTTTGCACCGAACGAAATCGCCAGATTGCGCACATCATCCATATCTTTGCGCGAATAATCGGCAATCCCCGGAATCTTTATCGCGCGAACGGTTCCGCCCGCTTTAATCACGTCTTTAAACGGCTCAAACGTTGATGCCTCCATAATATCTGTGACATCAAACAATTCAAGTCCAAAACGCATATCAGGCCGGTCCGAACCAAACCGCTCCATCGCCTCTTTGTAGGTCAACCGCATAAACGGCGGCTTGACGTCTACTCCCGCTGCGTTAAATCCTGCCTCTAACATCCCTTCAACCAGTGCGATTACGTCGTCTTGACCGACAAACGACATCTCCAAATCAACCTGCGTAAACTCCGGCTGCCTGTCTGCGCGCAAATCCTCATCGCGGAAACATCTTGCAATCTGGTAATATTTTTCAAGCCCCGCGACCATCAGCAGCTGTTTAAAAATCTGCGGTGATTGCGGCAGTGCATAGAACTTGCCCTCTTGAACACGCGACGGCACAAGGTAATCACGCGCACCTTCGGGCGTTGTTTTGCACAAAATCGGCGTTTCCACCTCCAAAAATCCCTGACTGTTCAAAAAAGTGCGTGTCGCAGTCACAATATCATGACGCAACCTAAGGTTACCTAACATTTTTTCTCTGCGGATATCAAGGTAGCGGTATTTTAAGCGCACATCCTCAGACACATCACAGTCATCCAGCACAAACGGCAGCGCCTGCGCTTTTGAAAGAATTTCAACGCTCGCCGGATACATCTCAACCTGACCTGTCGGATATTTTTCGTTATAGGTTTCTTCCGGCCGGCGCGACACCTTACCTCTTACCGTTATAACGTACTCGGTGCGGATACCTTCAAACATTTTATGCACATCCGCGTTGACCCCGGGGTCGGCAACAATTTGGAAAAATCCCGTTCTGTCGCGAAGCTCAATAAAAATAATCCCGCCCAAATCACGGATACACGAGGCCCAGCCCGAAAGCGTTACTTCCGTGTCAATATGGTTTAAATTAAGTTCTCCGCAGTTATTCGTTTTCATCATAGTTTTATTATATTATCACAAACATAATCATGCTACAATTATTTGCATGGAAATTTTTGTGGCAAAGGTTAAAGATTTGGCCAAAACGCAGAGTAAGGCGGGACGTGTCTTGTTAGAACGCGCGGCACGCGAGCATTACGGTTTGACTGACACGCGCGTGGAATTGCACAAAAAAAAGCCGCAATTTGTCGCTTCTGATTTGTGTTTTAGTATTTCACATTCAAAGGATTTAGTTGCGGTTTGTTTTGATAAGAACCCTGTCGGGTTTGACATCGAGAACATCACACTACTGAGGAATCTCGGGGGGCTTGCCAAGCGTTACGGGCTTAAGACAGGCGACCCGATTGAGTTTTATAAATTTTGGTGCGGGTACGAAGCCAAGTTTAAGCTTGGCCAAGACGCGCTGTTTGTAAAGTCCTTTCATATTTCTGATGATTACATGGCGGCCGTCGCGTCAATGACGGAAATTGAGTCCGAATTGAAAATAATACGTTACTAATTTTCTCCGACGCGGTCTTTGGCCGGTTTTTGGCCCCATTCTTTGAGCCACTGCTCGCGGTTTGCCCAATCCAGCTTTATTACATTGCCGTCGGCATCAGGGATTCTTTCCCATTCCTGACGATAAGGATAACTGCCGCCGTCATTGTTATTATAACGAACTTGAGCACCTTCGTTTTCAATTGTGTCATACGCAGGCAAGTTTCTTATCTTTTCTGCATATTTTTCATATCTTGCAGGTAATGTTATCTTTAAGCCGGTGCCCAACTGATCATCAGGACCGCCCGGTTCATCAAACTCAGCCGTTTTAGCGCCGTCGGCAAGCAGATTTTTTTCAATCAGGTCTGCCAGTGTCTTGTATTCTTCTTCTGTTTCAACTTCTTGCACTGCTATATAATGTGCAATCTGTTTAGCAGACATACCGTTCTGGACGATGACTTCAGCTCCTTTGCCGTATAATTGACCGAGCAAATCTTGCACCTTTGTTTCCAATTCTGCATCTTTGCCGTCCTTGCCGTCGTCACCTGTGACTTTACCCAAATCTTTCCAAGCATCATCACTTTCTCCGACATAACGTTGCTGCAAAATACCGTCAACGATTCTAAGTTCAGGTGTTTTTCCGTTTTCGCCATTCTTGCCGGCAGTACCTTTTGCACCATCGCCGCCGCTTCCGCCGCCTTGACTCAAAGTATTGACTTTGACCTCATAGGATTTTTGGCTGTCACCAATCTCGTGGCGGTGGCGTCTTGGCCGACCGCTGCTGCTGTGAGCATGATTATCGTTATTCAAGCTCAAGCCCATCAGCGACCAGATATCACCCAAATTGTACGATGCGCTCCGGTTAAAGTTCAGCTGCGTACCGATACCCCACGACCGGAACAGCGGCATATCAAACCCTGTTCCTCCAAAATGCGGTACAGAAAAATTCCACCCTTGCGGCATCCAGCTCAAAGAGCCAAAATTCAATCCGCTAACATTGCAGTCACAATTCATAATTAATTCCCCGTTTATTTCATTCCCCGTATATTTATATAAAGTGCATGTAGATACAAGGATTGCCTTTTAATGAGGGAACCTGTTTACATTTTGTTACAAATCTTTGTAAATCAAGCGTCCGGCAGATAAGTACCGCGCTCTAACATCAGCGGGTATGGGTGGCATTGCACGCAAGGGATATCTTCTCTTGCCGGCACCTGACCCTTGAGCATCTTTTTCGTGTACATAATATCAGGATGGTTTAATGTCTTCATCAAGCCATCTTTAAACACGTTTGGTTTATAAATAGAAAAATGGTTGCAGCAGCACCCCAGCATTGAACCGTCAAAACTTATTTGAGGGCACTCAAAAANNATATCCACCGATGCCGCACCGCCGGTAAAATCCCATTCTCCCAGGAGCTTTCTCCTTATTTTGGAATATTTTGCCAGCGCATCATAAGTAAAATTGCTCTCCAATTCCCATTCCATACCCAGCTTTTTCGCAAGCCGTTTGGCTTTGGTTATCTCTTTTAAATTGTGGTCAAACGCTACATATTTCCAGCGCAAAATAGGAAATTCGCTGTTATACTTCGCTTTGAGCGCATTGATTTTTTTAATATTATTAATAACCGTATCGTAATTTCCGCCCTGATGGTAGATAGAGTAAACCTCCTGACTCGCCCCTGATATTGAAACAGCCAGACAATTAAACTGATATTTGACAAGCGCCTCTATCAATTCATCACTCATATTATTGCCGTTAATCCCGCTGTAAGCCGTAAGCGTCACACCTTTTTNNTTATATTCGCAAGTTCAGGGTTCAAACATATCTCACCGTTATTTGACAACTCAACACCCTTAATTGTAGGGTTCTCGTCAATAAATTTTTTGAAATCCTTAAATTTCAGATAGCCGTAGTGGTTATATTTGTCCAAGAACGCTCTTGACGGGCACTCCGGGCATTTGAGCTGGCAGATAGTGCACGCATCAATTCTGCATGCCTCAGGAAGCTGGCTTTTGTCCGTATACAACTCTGTTGAAAACCTTGCCCGTTCCGCACAGCAAGAAATCCCGCCTTTTGCACAACCAACAGCGCCTGCCATCAACACAGCCGCCGCTTTTATGAAGTTCCTGCGATCCATGCACATAATAAAATATTTTACCATAAAATTAAGCTGCTTACAATAAATTTTCATGATAAAATAACTGTATGAAGAGAACTGCATTAATTTTAGCTTGTATGGTTGCGCTTGCATCGCCTGTCAACGCGGGGTTCAAGGAGCATTTTGACCTTGGCCAGCAATATCTTGCAAACTACCAGTATTCCGGCGCGATATCCGAGTTTCGCAGCGCTCTGCGCATAAACTACCTTGACAACTCCGCCAGAATCGGGCTTGTTAACTCCTATCTGGCACGCGGCGCGCATCTTGCAAACACCGATAAAAACTACGCCAAGGCCGCAAATGACTACCGCAGCGCACTTTTTTATCTGGTTTACTACCCGAACACCTCGGCTGTGCGCAACTCATCCCAGGCGATAGTCAACGTGAACTCCAACCTGAACAAGTGTCTTACCGCGCTGAACTTTAACACCAGCGCAAAAAACCGGTTTGAAACCGCAAAACAGCTGCGCGCGGAGGGTGAATTTGCCGCCGCAGGTTACGAATTCAACCAATCGCTCGGTGATACCGCCTACATAAAAGACAGCTTTGAACAGGTCGGCGATATTATGCGGCTTGTCGGGAACGACCAAAAATCCGCGGAATACTACAAAAAAGCGCTGTCTGTCTCACCTGCGGATGTCAACATAAGAATGTCCTACGCAAAGGCGCTTGACAAACTCGGTCAAGAATCCGAGGCCGTGCAGGAATACAACTACGTGCTTGCCAGAATCGGCGATGATAAAGAGATGCTCTACACATTAGAGCGAATCTACAAGAAAAAGCTCGAAACATCACCGTCAGACGCCGTCATAACCTCAAACCTCGGCGCAATCATGCAAAAACAGGGCAAACTGGACGAGGCGCTGCGTTATTACTCAAAGGCCGAGTACCTTGACCCGTCAAACGTAACCACACGGATAAACACAGGCACTCTCTACCAGCAAAAAGGCGACTACCGCACAGCGATTACCGCTTATGATTCCGTGCTTGTCCTGCATCCGGACAGCGCGCAGGCAAACCTTTACAAAGCCCAATCGCTGGCTGCGCTCGGCGACAAAAAATCCGCGATAGAACACTACAAAAAAGTCATCGCACTGGAACCAAACAATATTGAGGCGCAAGCGCAAATCGTTGAACTCCTGTGCGCTACCATGCCCGCAAACCAGTTTATGGACTATATCAGAAAAAATCTTCCTGATGTAAAACCGGTTGAAATTATGTACAACTACGCGCTTGACCTGCACAAGCAAAACAAGCTTGAAGAAGCAATTGCGGCCTACAACGAGGTTTTGAAGCTGGAGACCGGCAACCCCGAAATCTACCTTAATCTGGGTATCGCGCAGGCACAGAACAAAAACTATCAGGCGGCATACATAACGCTTAATACAGCGTTGATAAAATTTCCAAACAACGTACAGCTTAGAGATGAATTGTTTAAACTAACTAATGCTTTAGCTGACGAAAAACTCCGCGCAGCGGCGGATTTATTTGAAAAGGGCAAGTTCAAGGAGGCAGCCGAAGCCTACATCCAAATCCGGCCCGCGACAGCCGAAAGTATGCTCGGCGCTGCAGCCGCACACCAAAAGCTTAACGATAACAACGCCGCGCTTGAATACTACAAAAAAGCCTTCGCGATGCGCCAGACGGATTCTGAAATAGCCTACACGATAGCCGCGCTTTACGCCGCACAAAACAAATTTGACGATGCCAGAAACTATAACACAAAGGCGCTTGCGCTCAACAAAACCAACAAAAACGCGCTTGAACTGGTTGATATCATCAATCAAAACGAAAACGCCGTAATAATAACCAAAGCAATCGCGCTTTTTGACAGCGGCAAGTTTGACGAGAGCCTTGCAGGGTTTAACAAAATCCTTGAAAAAGACCCGAAAAACGCCTCCGCGCTCTACTACCGCGCGATGATTTTTGACGAGGGGATAAACGGTAAAAAAGAATACGCCAAGGCAATAGCCGATTACAAAGCGGCGCTCGCGCTTGACCCGTCACTGGTTATCATAAACTATCTTATAGGCGTTGCCTACGACAACCTTGAACAACCCAAGAACGCGCTGCCGTACTTCAAAAAATTCGTTGAAACTTATACGCAGGAAGATGATTTCAAAAACTATGCTACCGAAAGAATTAAGCAGTAAGACTGCACTGGCACCGATGGCCGGCATAACCGATTATGTGCTGAGAACGCTTGTGCGCAGATTTTCGCCGGGGTGTCTTTTGACGACCGAGATGATAAGCTCGGAATTTTTGGCACAGAACAGGGATAGCGGCGTCATTTGCAAGCGCGACCCAGATCACAGCCCGATTGCATACCAGATAAGCGGGCACAAACCGCACCTGATTGAAGCTGCTGCAAAACGGCTGGCGCCGATGGCTGATATTATTGATATTAATATGGGCTGCCCGGTGAACAAGGTCGTGCGCGGGCAAGACGGCTGCGCGCTGATGCGCACCCCGGAATTGGCTGCGGCACTTGTACAGGCGGCCTGCACGGGTGCCCCTCATTTGCCCGTCAGTGTTAAGTTTCGGCTGGGCTACACAGCTGACGAGATGAACTTCGTTGAGTTCGGGCAAAAAATGCAAGATGCCGGTGCGCAATTTATCACTTTGCACGGCAGAACCCGTGCCCAGATGTATTCGGGCAAAGCTGACTGGGCGCTGATTCGCCGGCTCAAAGAAAACGTTGATGTGCCGGTTTTTGCAAACGGTGATGTTGCAGATATTGACTCGGCAATAAAATGTTTGGAGCTGTCAGGCGCAAACGGCGTTGCAATCGGGCGCGGGGCGCTGGGCGACCCGACCTTGCCGCACAGGATTGCGCATTACCTGAACACAGGCGAAAAACTTGCACCGCCCGGGCTGCAAGAAAAAATACAGCTGCTGAAAACCCATCTGGATGAAGAAATCGCGCTGCGCGGCCAAGACGCAGGGATAAAGTTCACGCGAAAGTTCTACCCGTATTACATTTCAGGAGTCAAAGGCGC
Source organism: Cyanobacteria bacterium UBA947 (assembly GCA_002293275.1). Taxonomy (GTDB): domain Bacteria; phylum Cyanobacteriota; class Vampirovibrionia; order Gastranaerophilales; family Gastranaerophilaceae; genus UBA947. The sequence goes on from DBCX01000059.1 coordinate 23,504, forward strand.
GTCAAACTTACGCGCACAGCTGGTGACAGAAGATAATTACGACAAAATAATTGAGCTGCTTAACAGCAGAAGTTAAGTCCGCCGCCCATAGGCATCATTGGCATACCGCCCATAGGCATTCCCATACCGCCCATATTGTAGCCGCCCATACCGCCCATGCCCATCATCATAGGCATCATCATTGACATGTCCATTCCGCCGTAACCACCGCAGTAGCCGGNNCCCGCCTGCAAATCCGCCGCCGCTAAACGCATCACCGCTGAAAAGCGCACCGATACCGCCGAACCCGGCAGTAACAAGCCCGCCTGTCATAAGGCCTTTGCCGATGTCTTGTGCGGTTTCGTTCCCGCTGCCGATCAGCGAGATAGCCGCACCACCCGCAGCAGCAATACCGCCAAGTCCCATCGCAGCCTTCGTCCAGGCAGGAGCGTTACTTTTGAATATACTGTCTGTCAGCCTCACCGCCGTCACCGCGCCGCCGCCAATCATCAATCCGTTGCCAATTTTATCCATCGCGCTGCCGTCTTTTGCAAACGCCTTCAAAATCCCGCCGCCTGCTAAGGTGGCTAACCCGATACCGGTAGTATTTTGCGCCCAGCTCATGTAAATATCCTCTTATTTTACTCTCTTATATATACAAAGGATATACCTTTGGAGAAATTGCCTTTTTTGAAAAATCCGGCTTTACAATTGTTTACATTTTTTCAGGGGCGCCCACCGACAAAATATCTTCAAGTGCGTTGCGCAGCACGGTTTTGACCGCGCGCACAAGAGCCAGCCGTGATTGCATAAGCTCTTTGTCTTCCGATATAACCCTGTTTGCGTTATAGAACGAGTGGAACTCCGCCGCAAGCTCTTGAACATACCGGCAAATCGTGTAAACCTGCCTGTTTTGCGCGGAATTTGTGATAACGGATTTGTATTCTTCAAGTTTTAGTACAACCTGCCTTGCGCCATCAACGTTTGTAAGCCGTGCCGCGTCAAGCTGGCTTTGCGAAAGCGGTGCGGGCAGTTTTTCGCCGGTTGCGGTGTCAATTTTTTCGCTCACCGCGTTGCGCAAAATTGAGCAGCATCTTGCGTGCGCGTACTGCACATAAAAAATCGGGTTCTCATCCGAGTTGGTTTTGGCAAGCTCAATATCAAAATCAAGCGTTGTATCAATATTTCGCATCGACATCCAAAACCGCGTCGCATCAACGCCGACTTCGTCAATCAATTCTTCAAGCGTGACCATATTGCGGCGTTTGCCCATCCGGACTTCCTCGCCGTTTATGACTAAATTCACGAGCTGGCCCAAAAGCACCTCAAGTTTTTCCGGGTCATAACCCAGCGCCGCAACGGATGCCTTAACCCGCGCAACATACCCGTGGTGGTCAGCACCCCAGATGTTAATCAGCCTGTCATAGCCGCGTTTGAGCTTATCAATGTGGTACGCGATGTCCGCGGTCAGATAAGTGTTTGAACCATCGGCCTTTTTGACCACTCTGTCCTGGTCATCGCCGTAATCAGACGACCTGAACCACTGCGCACCGTCTTTTTCGTAAATTTTACCGCTTTTTTTAAGCGCCTCGACGCATTTTTCAACATCACCCGAGTCGTGCAGCGCCTGCTCGGAGTAAAAATTGTCAAAATGCACCCTGAATTTTTCCAGCAGCTGTTTTTGCTGGGTTTCCATCTCGTTTTTCGCGAAATCCGCGAGCACTTTTACATCAGTCGTCGGCGCATTTTGCGCCAAAAATTTTTCGGCAACCGGAATCAAATATTCGCCCGCGTAAAAGTTTTTACGCTCTTGCTCATCAGATGGAAACTCGCCGCCGTTAACACGTATCGCCAGCGATTTGCCGAGCTTTTCAATCTGTGAGCCGGCATCGTTTATATAAAACTCTTGATAAACCTCGTGACCGTAGAATTTCAAAAGGTTCGCAAGCGCGCTGCCCATCGCAGCCCATCTGCCGTGCCCGATGTGAAACGGGCCCGTCGGGTTGGCTGAAATATATTCCAGCAGAATTTTTTCCGGTACGATTTCGTTTGCCGCAGGTTTACCAAAGTTTTTGTCTTTGTCCAAAACCTCGTCCACCAGCGCGGTCAGAAGTTTGTCGCCCGCCTTAAAGTTTACAAATGCGCCCATCGCGGAAAAATTGCTGTTTTTTTCTGCAATCGCGGCTGCGATTTGCGCGGGAGGAAGTTTTGCAAATTTCGCCAGCGGCGACACATTCACGGCAAAATCCCCGAAATCAGGGTTCTTCGGGCGCTCAACAGCCGGCGTTCCGCGGGTATACCCGTCAAAACCGCTTAATTTTATCGCATTTTCCAACTCGTTTATGAAAAAATCTTTAATCATGTTTCAATTATAATATAAACATGATTAGGAACGCTGTAAGCTCCGCGATACAGAACAAAAATATTGTTATGTTTGCGACCGCCGTTATTTTTATCGCCGGCACGGCCGGTTATTACAACAATTGCGCTATCGCGCTCGCAGCAATTGTTATGGCGCTCGGGATTTTTGCCGCAGCCAAAAACTACTGCCGCCCGAAATACATTCTCTTTTGGATTTTTATGTTCTATTTGGGGTTCTTTAACGCTTCTCTGCGGACGACCACAACCGATGACCTTGCACCGCTTGCCCCGCGCAACACCGTAATTGAAGGCCAAATCGTCACCGTCCCGAAGGCGCCAAAATTTTTCTTTGAGGTAAATAAAATTGACGGCCGCGATGTCACCGGCAAAACAATCGTGACTATTACGCAAGAAGATGCCGATTTTTCGCAGTATGAAATCGGCAGGTTCTACCGGCTGACCGGACGGCTTTCAATGCCGGCAAAAGCGGGCAACCCGTCACAGTTCAATTACAGAAGATATTTGCAAAATTTTGACACATTCACCACATTCTACGCGGAAAACACTGAACCTCTCAACCGCGATTTAACCGTGCGGTGGCGGTTTATGAACTCGTTAAACAAGCTGCGCGCAGGTATCATCACAAAACACGCAAAATATATCAAAAGCCCGAATCTGGAAGTGCTTGGCGGGATAGTGTTCGGTGATGACGCCGTTCAGCCCGCGCCCGAGATAAAAGATTCGTTCAGAACATCAGGCCTGCTGCACATTTTGGCCGCATCAGGTATGAACGTCGCGTTCATCTACGGGTTTTGGTACTTCTTTTTAAGCAGAATGCGCGCACCGTACCGGTTCACGGTAATCAGCGGAATTTTTCTGGTATTGCTGTACACCTTGATGACAGGGCTTGGCCCGCCTATCATCCGCGCAGCGCTAATGCTCACCATAATCCTCATCGGTAAACTCATTGACCGCGACACTCACAGCGTATCGCTGCTGTCGTTTGTTGCGCTGCTGATGCTGCTTTACAACCCGGCGTTCTTGAACGATGTCGGGTTTCAGCTCTCGTTTGTCGTAACTTTCGGGATACTGACAATGGGCACCTATCTGTTTGCCCGGCTAAAATGTGTGCCACTGTGGCTGTCCGGCTCAATATTTATCCCCGTTATCGCCCAGATATGGATTGTGCCGATGCAAATGTTCTATTTCAACACAATAAGCACCTATTCCATAATCGCAAACATTGTCAGCGTCCCGATTTTGAGTATCGTGTCTTTCGGCGGTTTCACGGCGTCAATAATCGCGGTGTTCACAGACAAAATCGGCTGGCTCGACTGGGTTTTGAACTACGCGACCGGCGCAATCGTTTGGATTTCAGACTTTTTCTCAAAACTGCCAAACGCACTTGGTTCAACAATCCAGCCTTCCTTGTGGCAAATGTTTGTCTACTACACGCTGGTAACCTGCGCAACCCTCCTGATTAAGCGTTTCAACAAAAATCTCGCCATCGCCTGCGCTGTGCTGCTTGTTTTGCTAATCCCGATAAAACTTCCCGCAGCCAAACTGGAAATAATCACATTTGACGTGCAAAACGCGGATATGTTTTTGATTAAAACGCCGAAGGAAAAATATTTTGTAATTGATACCGGCAGATCCGGCTTCAAGAGCGGCGGCTCCGGTGCAGCGTATATCTTGCTGCCCTACCTTGTTGACCGCGGGATAAAAAACGTTGAAACCCTTATTATCACGCACTTTGATAACGACCACTCGGGCGGCGCGGTTGATATTTTGGAAGGGGTAAATGTCAAAAAGACTTACGTGAACTCCTACGACAATAAATCCTACACGTCAAAACTGGTTTACGGCGCACTGGAAAATCGCGACAGCACGCTTGCGCGCAGCGGCGAGACGGTGTACGAAGAACCGGACTTGAAGATGACAAACTTTGCCGCACCGCACAACCCGGGAGCAAAAGACGATAACGACGGCTCTATTGTAACATTGCTGCATTACAAGGATTTTGATATGCTGTTCGCGGCCGACACGAGCGCACAGGCCCTGCGGGAACTGAATGTTCCGTCCGAAATTGATGTACTCAAAGTCGGCCACCACGGTGCAGACGGTGCAGTTGACGAAAATATGCTTGGGCATCTGGCCAACAAGGTTTCAATAATCTCAACCGGCCCAAACCGTTACGGCCACCCATCGGCTAACACGCTGAATTTTTTGAGCGGCACAGATATTTACCGCACCGACATTGACAACTCAATCAAAATAGTCACCGACGGCAAAAATTACAAAGTCTACACTTGGGATATCGCGCACCGAAAATACGTTATCGCAAAGAAGTATCGGGCAGCTGCTTGTCCGTTTTAATCCCGAGTTCTTCAAGCTTGTCAAATGTGCCCAAAATCCCGCCCTTGCCGTCAATTCTTGCGAACGCGCCTTCCAGTGTTTTTTGGACTCTGCCCAAATCTTCAAACAGGCCGATAAATTTGTCGCGCATCGTCAGGCACAAGCGCAAAATCTCATTCGTGTTCTTGTTCTGGCGGTCAATTACGTAGAACGAGTTAATTACTTTGAGCGCGGCAAGCAAAGTTGACGGTGACACCGGCATAATATTGTTTTTCCACGCCAAATCCCACAGGGCGCCGTCCTCGCAAAACATCAGCGAATAGCAGCTTTCCACAGGGATAAACATCAGCGTGTAATCGGGCGAGCGCTCGTTATCAGAGTATTTGCGCTCGGCGAGCCCTTTGATGTGCGCCTTTGTGGACAGCTTAAAATCGTTTAGAAAATCCTGTTTTTCCTCGTCAAGCTGCGAGTTCAAAAACCCCATCCAGCTTGACAGCGAGGTCTTGCTGTCAATAAAAATTAATTTTTCTTCCGGCAAAAAGACCGTTGCATCGGGCTTGCCCGGAGTTGTACTTTGCTGGACGACGTACTCTTCGCCTTTTCTTAACCCCGACGCTTCCAAGACGCGCTCTAACACAATCTCGCCCCAGCTGCCCGACGCTCTGTTGTCGGATTTCATCGCCTGCGTGAGCGAGTTTGCCTCCTTTGACATCTTTGAGCCCATCTCCAAAAACATTTTCATATTCTCATCAAAGCGTTCAAGTTTTTCTTTTTCGGTATAAAAATTCTCTTCGCTGCGTTTTTCAAAGTCTTCAATGCGCTCTTTGAACCGCTTAAACATCTCGTCTAATTGTTCTTTGTTACGCTGAGTCATTTTATCTTCGGACAATGTACCGGTTTTTTTCATCAAAAGAAAGCACGCGGCCGCACCGCCAAAAAAGCCGAACAAAAACATTACAACTGACATCAATGCTTCCATAAGGTTATTATAGCATAAAAATTATTTAGCCGGTAATGCCTTCGTATCCTCCGCGGCGGCTGTGCCCAAGCACAGGCAACCCTTCTATTGTCTTACTATATGATGAGTTCTTAAGATAATATTGTTCTGCTATATCCACATATATCTCATGGACAATAGTCTTAGCGCCTTGCTGGTCCCCTTTTACTAAAGCTTTGGCTACACCCGGCAATTTGGGGTGGTTCAAATAAGCCTCTGTCAAAGCATTTATAGCCTTTTCATCGTTTCCGAACCGCTGTCCGTACGTGTTTTGTATAGCTTTCCGTACATTGTCTTCTTTTTTTAGCATAGTCAAGAATTTATTTTCTTTCGTTTTTATTATGCGATTGACCGCTCTGTCAGGGTTAAGCAACGGGTCTTGCACAGGTTTTTTCGCCGCTCTCGCGTTATGCACCACTTCACGCTGCGCCTCTTGTCCGGCACGTTTTTGTGCTGCAAGGTCAACACGCTGCTGCTTACGCATCAACGCGGCTTGATGTTCGGCCGCCTGTCTTGCATTATGAGCTTGTGCCTTGGCAACTTTGACTGCATCGTCAGTCTGGCTTGTGACGACTTGTTCAACGGTTTCTTTAACAATTTTTGTATCAATATTTGTTGTTTTAATACTATTTGAGGCGATATCTTGAGCAACATCTTGCAAAGGTTTTTTAGCCTTGCCTCTTGTCGCGATATAAACCCCGACAGCAGCAAGCACTGTCAATGTTCCCACAATCAAAGCCTTTTGTTTGCCGGACATCTTTTTCTCCTCAACAGGCTGCGCAGGAACAGACATCGTTGAATATTTTTGCGGTGCATTGAGCAATGCATTGTAATTGCTAACATTTTCTATAGACATGAAATTTTCCCTATAACTAACCTATGCTAATATAAAAACATTTTGGGATAAAAAATTGCCTCGTTGTAAAAAATTATTTGATAATTTGTATATTTTTCGGGTCAAAGACAACCACGTGCGACGAACCGCCGGGCAGCGGAATCTCAAGCCCTTGATAACCCTCGCTTTTCGCTTTGTCGGTTATAAACTGCCCGATTAAATCTCTGACAAGGTGGCTGCTTGTTTCAGGGTTCAATCGCAAATCGCGTACAATTTGTTCATGGATATAGCGTGATTTAATTATTTGAGAAATCTCGCCGCCGTAGGCAAAATCCTCGTCAAAATATTTTACCCGTGCAAGTTTTGTTCCGGGAGTAAGCTGTGCCTGAATAATACCGTTGTCTGCGTCCCACGGGACGTATTTGCACGCCTCAATATCAGATGTTGTCAAATAAAGTCCCTTACCCGAGTCACCCTGCTGGAAAAAATCCAGATTAAATTTGCCGCCTTGTATAATGCTCGCCTTATTTGCCGAGTTTGTACCGTGATACAGCGGGGTTTTGCAGGTGATATCTGACGGGCGCATACCTTCTTCCAGTATTTTCATAACATTAATCGGCATCGTAATTGGAAGATTACCGTCCAAATCATCAATCATAAAGCCCAGGTCGGTGTTGCGCATAATTTTTTCAATTTTTACACTCTGCTCAGGGTCGGCCAGAATGGCGTCAACTTTTTTTTGCCGTTCCATCGTTTGCCTGTACAAACAATCTTGCCGCAAATGCATCCTCGGCAGCAGCGGCTCAACACGTGCGGCAAAATTTTGCACCGGGACTTGTTTATTCATAGGCTTTTGATACATCCGTGCGGGAGTATTTGCTACGCTTATAATTTTCATACAAAGACACTAAAACCCGTGAATATAAAAAATTGCGCGTTATCATAAACAGATTTTAGTTAATTTTGTACCATGATTTAAATGTTCTTATCTCATCGAGCGTCTTCGAATAATCACCCTCAAATTTAAGGCAGCGGTCGTCAATATAAAGCCAAGAAATTTCCTTTACGTTTGTTACGTCTTCAACAATGTGGTCGAGGTTATTTGCGATGAGCCACTTCGATACAAGAATTCGGTTGCGTGTCGTAAACAATTTAATGTTAAAGTGACTCGCTAAATGCTCCAGAAATTCTTTAGCACCTTGCTTTACCGGCGGAATATATTCTTTAAAAAAATCTCCTTTGTATTCGTTTAATACACCGTCCAAATCAATTAAAATTACTCTTTTTTTGCCCATAGAAGTATTCTATAATATAAAATTTTGATGTCAAATATTCCTTTATTTAATATGTTTTAAGTATATTATAACAATCCCATAGCTTGATTTTTTCAAAATAAAAACGCAGAATTATATTATGGGCAGAAAAACTTTCAAACTAGATAAAATTTTATGCAAAAAATTCGGATTGAAGATTAAAGAATTGAGAATTGCTAACAATTTAAAACAAGACGAATTGGCTTTTAAGTCGCAAATTTCACCCAGCTATTTGAGCGCTATTGAACGCGGAATAACAGATACAACAATCTCAACTGCCAAAAGGCTCGCAAAAGCCCTTGGCGTTGACATTAAAGAATTATTTGAGTTTTAATTTTTGAATCCAATAATCTCAACCATGCCGCCTACCCTCGCCAAAGTCATGATTGACGGCATGATTGACGATATTCTCAATCCAAAGATGTAAGACACTTCCTCATGCCTTTGCTCCAAAAATATCAATCAGGTCATGGATGATAGCATCATTTAAAAAGGTTAGTATGTTTAGTGTAGAGGGAACCAATTGAGGAGAATATAATGGATTACAAAAGAAGAGCAAGAATTTTATTAATTGACGACAACGCTGACCACCTGCGCGGTGTGAAAGAACTCGTCAGCATGGACGGCAAATACGAGGTTGTCGGCACAACGACAAGCGCAAATATCGGTATCGGCTTGATTAAAAAATACCGCCCCGATCTTGTTTTGATGGATATGAATATGCCGGAGAAAGACGGGCTTGCTGCGATGACTGATGTTGAAAAACTTGAGCTCGGCACAAAAGTAATCGCATTGAGCGCATACGATGATGCGGATTTGATTTTCCGCGCGATGAAATTGGGCGCTTGCGGCTACATTATTAAAACAATGGCGTCCGCGCAGCTAATCCACGCGATGGACGAAGTTACAGCCGGCAAAATCTACCTGCCGACCGCGCTTACCTCACGGTTCTTTGAGCACTTCCAGCGCTCTTTCAAAGAAGATACAGCTGCCACCAGCGCAGAAAACCTGCTTAATTACCTCACAGCGCGCGAGGAAGAAGTGCTTGACCTTTTGACCAACGGCAACAACTACAAAGGTATCGCAGGCAAACTGTTTATCTCCGAAACAACAGTCAAAACACACGTAAATAACATTTTCCAAAAACTTCAGGTTAACGACAGAACACAAGCGGTGCTTTATGCGCTTAATAACGGGTTTGCGAACAAACGCAAGGCCGCTGCACAAACCAAGATTGCAGTATGAAAAGATGAACGACGAACTCCTTTTTCAACAAGCACGGTGTATTGCGCATGAACTGCGCAATCACCTTTCTATTTGCGACCTGTACACACAAATCCTGAGCCGCCGCTTTGGCGATGCCGGGATAGATGATAAAGCCGTGACCGAGGCCCTTGGCTGCATCAAAAAATCCGTCAAGGTGATGGACAACTGCCTTTTGGATTTAAAATCAATCGGCAGCATCAACCCGTCGCGCTGTGAGCTCAACCGTGTTGTGGGAGAAAGCGTGTTGATGGCGCAGGTTTATAAGCCGGACGCCGCGGTTTTGTTTGATGCGCAAGGCCAAATCCACACGGATGAAAACAAATTGTGCGCGTGCCTGATAAATATCATCAAAAACGCGTTTGAGGCCGGCGCCACGCAAGTTGAAATCACTGCACGGCCGGATAAAATAACTGTTTCAAACAACGGCGCACCGATTGAAAACCCTGATAAAATCTTTGCACAAGACTTTACCACAAAACCCTCCGGCAGCGGTCTGGGGCTTTTTATCTGCAAAAAAAATCTTGAAGCGCAAGGCGCCAAGCTGTATGTGGCAGGGCCGAACACGTTTGAGATTATTCCGGGTCAGTAGCTCTGTGTTTTTCAAACACACGGCCGATAGACAACACCAAAATCGCAAGGAAAGTTGAAAACGCGGCGAATCCGTACATTCCAACACCGCACGTCATCCCAATTGCCGCCGCCATCCACAAAGTCGCAGCGGTCGTCAGCCCGTGAACGTTTGGCCCATGCCGAAACATTGTACCTGCACCGATAAACCCGATACCTGTAACGATTTGCGCTGCAACACGCGCGGTATCACGAACCACCCCGGTCGCTTCATCACCCATCATCATCGGGAACCCGTAAATTGAAATCACCGTAAACACGCACGAGCCAAGGCACACAAGGATGTTTGTGCGCAGCCCCGCGTGCTTTTGTGAAAACTCACGCTCCAACCCAATCGCAAAACCGAGCAGCAACGCCGCTAAAACTCTTATGTATATATCAAAATCTGTCATCTTACTTTACTCTTTGGATCTAATACGTCCCTAATTGTATCACCAATCAGGTTAAAACACAAAACCGCAACAAAAATTAAAAATCCCGGCGTCAAAAGCCACGGCCGGTAGATTATGTTTGTGAACTCCTGCGCCTCTTTAAGCATATTACCCCAGCTGGCGTCCGGCTGCTGAATCCCCAGCCCTAAAAAGCTCAAACCGGATTCAGAAAGGATATAAGACGGCACAGACAGCGTCATCGCAACGACCACAAAGCTGGTTGTCTGCGGCAGGATATGTTTTACGATAATATAAAGCCTGCCGGCACCGATTGATTTTGCGGCCTGAACAAACTCCTGGTTTTTGATAGATAAAACCATCCCGCGCACCACCCGCGCAAACCCCGCCCAGCCAATCATTGCAAGGATTACGGTGATAAGCAAAAATCTTTGCGTGCTCGTCATCCCGGACGGCAGAATTGATGCCAAAATAATCAGCAGATAAAACGACGGGATTGACATAACACTCTCGGCAAAGCGCATCATAAGCATATCCGTTTTCCCGCCAAAATATCCCGAAATCCCGCCGTACAAAAGCCCGATAGGGAATAAGATGAGCAGCGCCAAAAAACCGATTGTCATGGAAATTCGCCCGCCGTAAAGCAGCCGCGAGAAGACATCGCGCCCGTTTATATCTGTTCCGAGCAAAAATAATCTGCCGCCGTCTTTTACACTGACGATTTTACCGCCCTTGAAAAATTGCAGATAATGTTTTTGCCCGCGGTCGGGCACACACGTGATTTGCAGCGTATTTTCATCAAACTCGCGCACCCAGTTGTAGGTGTAAGGCCGTGACAGGGAACCGTTTTCGTCAATCGTATAAATCTTTGATGGCGGCACATAGGCCATTGTGCGGTCGGAAAAATCCTTGGAATACGGCGCAATAAGCGGCGCAAACAAAAGCGCCGCGTAGATTAGGCCGAGCACGAGCAGCGCCGCGCGCGCGAATTTGTCTTTCATTAAGTTTTGCCAAACCTCTCTAAACATTCGCACCTGCCCGTATTCTTGGGTCGGTGAGCAGCAAGAGAATATCTGCGATAAGGTTTCCGACAATCAGCATCACCGCGCCAATCATTAACGACGCCATAACTAAATTTATGTCCGAGCGCAAAACCGCTTCCAATATAAGCCGGCCAAGACCCGGATACTGGAACACGTATTCTGTAAGCGCCGCACCGCTCAACAACCCTGCGAACTCAAACCCCAGCAAGGTTATCATAGGATTGAGCGCGTTGCGAAGCGCGTGTTTATATATGACTTGAAACTCACTCAACCCCTTGGCCCGCGCGAATTTCACGTAATCGCTTTCCAAAACGTCAAGCATATTTGCGCGCATCTGCCGCTGCAGCCCCGCCAGTGAAATCGTGAAAAGCACCGTCACAGGCAGCACAAGGTGGTGCGTGATGTCCCAAACTTTTTGGAAAAAGTTCATCCCGTGAAAGTTTGCGCTCGTAAGCCCGCCAACCGGGAACCATCCGGTTTTTACCGCAAAAATCAGCAGCAGCACCGCAAAAAAGAACGACGGGATGGCCATCCCGATGCTGGTTAAGATGGTTAAAAGCCTGTCAAAATTGGATTTCCAGTTGACTGCGGCCGCAATCCCGAGCGGTACACCGACCACCCACGTTAAAAATATCACCACAACGGTCAGCAAGAGCGTGTTCGGGATGCGCTCTTTGAGCTTTACACTGACGCGCTCACCGTTTGACGTCACCCCCAAATCCCCGCGCGCAAAGGAGAGAGCCCATTTTGCATATTGGACAATAATCGGTTTGTCCAGCCCCAGCCTTTGAGTTTCGCGCGCTAACGTCTCTTTTGACACGGACGGGTTGAGCCTTAAATCCGCCAGCGGGTCAACCGGTGACAACCTTATGATAAAAAAGCTCAACAGCGACACAATCACAAGCAGCGGCACTGTTTGGAGTATTCGTTTTAAAATATAAAATACTATTTGCAAAAGATTTCCTCCAAATTATAGATTATACCGCCGAGCGGCGACGGGAAAATATTGCCGAACTTGTTGCGGATTGCGAAAATCCTAATCGGCGAATATATATAAATCATCGGCTTTTGCTCGTACACAATCGCCTGATATTCGTCATAGCAGCGTTTTCTGTCGTTAAAATTTGTCGCAAGCGCGCCGCGGCGGAAAAGCTCGTCCAGCCGCACCTCCCAATCCAATCGTTTACTGTTTTTGTCTTTCTCCGGACGCATATTAAACAGATGCAGCGTACCGTCCGACAGCCAGACGTTTTTGCCCCCGTTGGGCTCAAGCGGCGAGCCAGTCAGCCCCATAATCACCATATCCCAATCAAGCGTCCCGACAAGCTTGTTCACAAGCGAGTTGAACTCAACGGGTTTGAAATTGACTTTCATCCCCAAATCTTCCAAATCCTGCTTGACCATAACCCCGATGGCCTCGCGCTCGGTGTTTCCTGCGTTTGTGTAAAGGTCAAACTCCACGCGGTTGCCCTGACGGTCAACCAGACGGCCTTTATCGTCCCAGCTAAACCCTGATGCGCGCAGCAGTTCGCGTGATTTTTCCTCGTCGCGTTCGTAAGAGGGCAAATCCTTGTTCAGGTAGATTGAGTTAAGGCTCTCAGGCGTAAACAAGGGTTCTGCCAGCCCGTTGGCGATATTAAATATCATATTTTGCCGGTCAAGCGCCAAATCCACCGCCTGCCGGAAGTTTTTATCCTGAAACCAAGCCTGTTTTACCGGATTGACGTAGGGTTTGCCATCGTTGGTGCGGTTATTCAGGTTCATTGACAGATAAAGCGTGCCGGTATCAGCGCCCAGATTGTACACCACAAAATCACCCCCGCGCTCGCGCTTTTTGAACCGTGCAACATTCGCGCCTTTTAGATTTATCAAGTCAATTTCTTTGCCCTCAAATTTTAGCACCTCGTTGTTCAAATCGCCCACAATCATATAGACAACCTTATCAAGATAGGGCAGTTTTTGGTTTTCAGTATTTATAACGTAATAATCCGGGTTGCGCTCGTACACAACGCGCTGCGCCGGAACATATCGGGCTATCTTGAACGCACCCGACGTCACAAAATCCTTCGGGTTCGCGTTGGTTGAAAAGAAGGTTTCAAAGTACTCCTTGCCTTTGTTCACGGCCGGTTCAAACACGTGTTTTGGCGCAATTGGCGCAGCCAAGCTTCTTAAAAACGGTGCAAACGGCTGCGGTGTCGTAAAAACAACCGTATAATCGTCTATTTTGCGCACAACGGGCAGCTTTCCGTCAACAACTATGCTGTCGCGCGTTGAAGTGTTCCCAAAGCCGTCCAGAATAATGTTTTTCCACGTAAAAACCACATCATCAGCAGTGATTGGCGCACCGTCCGACCATTTTATCCCGCGGCGCAGGTAAATTATGTAGTCGTTGCCGTGAATTTCAAACCCGCGCGCAAGTTTCGGGATTGTATCGCCGGTTTGTGCATCTGTTGTCACAAGCCCGTCATACATAAGCTCTGAGAGCGTAGATGAGGTCGCATCTTTTGTATTGAAAGGGTTAAATGTCTTTGGCCCCTCGCCAATGATAGATGTTGTAAGCGTTCCGCCGAATTTCCCCACCGGTGCCTGCGATTGCAAAAAATCAACACCGTCAACGCTCACCGTCTTTGCGCGCGCGGGAAAAACAATTTCTTGTTGTGCGACAGACGAATAGCCCTTTTCATGGTCCAGGCTGGCCTGGTCACGCCTCACGCAAGCCGCCGACAACACCAAAACAATTAAGACAATATACACAACCCGTTTCATTTTATCAGTCTAGCACGAAGAAAAAATTAATAAAATTAGATTAGGCGGGGATAAAATTTTTTTTGTTTGTCGTATAATGCAATCATGTGGGACTATTCCGAAAAAGTCATAGAGCACTACCGCAACCCGCGCAACGTGGGCAAAATTGACGATGCAACCTGCGTCGGGCAGGCAGGAAGCCTTGCGTGCGGTGACAGTTTGAAGATTTACCTAAAAATCAAAGACGGAATCGTCACCGATGCCAAGTTTCAAACATTCGGCTGCGGCTCTGCGGTCGCAAGCTCAAGCATTCTGACCGAGATGATTATCGGCAAATCATTGGATGAGGTCAAAAAAATCACAAACAAAGACATCGCAGACCAGCTTGAAGGGCTTCCGCCGGAGAAAATGCACTGTTCCGTGATGGGTTACGAGGCGCTTGAAGACGCGCTCAAAGGCTACTTTGACCTGGATGAGGTCATCACAGCCGAAAGCAGTGAAAAACTTATCTGCTCGTGTTTTGACGTGACAGAGGGGCAAATATTAAAAGCCATTGAAGAAAATCATCTGACAACCGTTGAGCAGGTTACAAACTTCACCAAGGCGGGCGGCGCCTGCGGTAAATGCAAAGGGCAAATCCAAGATATCCTGAACGGTGCAACGGGCAAAACCGAGGAGCGCTGCAACCTTTCTATGGCGCAAAAAGTGCTTAAAATAAACAATATTATTGACACGCAGATTTCACCTGAGCTGCGAAAAGACGGCGGGGACATCACACTCGTTGATGTTGACGGCGACCGTGTGCTCGTAAAGCTCCGCGGCAACTGCGCCGGCTGCAAAAATTCCAACCTGACGCTGAAAACCTTTGTTGAAACCACATTGCGCGATGCGGTTTGCAAAGATATTATTGTCGTTGAGGTGGCGTAATGCTCATATATTTGGACAACAACGCAACAACAAAGGTTGATGAGCAGGTGCTTGAAGCGATGCTGCCGTATTTTAGCGAGCAATACGCGAACCCGTCAAGTATTTACGATTTTGCAAAACCTGCGGCGCGCGCAATAAAAGAGGCGCGCGGGCAAATGAAGGACTTTCTTAATGCAGCCAACGAAAACGAGATATATTTTACTGCATCGGGCTCGGAGAGCGCAAACATGGCGGTCCGCGGGGTTTTGGGGACAAATAAAAACAAGCGCCACATAATAACTTCAAAAGTTGAGCATGCCTGCATTTTTAACCTGTACCGTCAGCTGGAAAAAGAGGGTTACAGGGTTGATTTTATTGATGTGAATGCAAAAGGCGAGCTGGATTTGGCGCAGCTGAAAGAAAAAATAGACTTTGACACGGCGCTTGTGTCAATAATGTACGCCAACAACGAGACCGGCGTGGTTTTTCCGGTAAAAGAGATTGCGCAGATAATAAAATCCAAAAACCCGGAGACAAAGTTCTTCACTGACGCGGTTCAAGCCGCGGGCAAAATAAAAATTGATGTTCAGGATTTGGGTGTTGATTTGCTGGCGGTTTCAGGCCACAAGTTCCACGCGCCAAAGGGAGCCGGGGCGCTTTATGTGAACCCGGGGACAATGATTACGCCGCTGATTGTCGGCGGGCATCAAGAGCGCGGCAAACGTGCCGCCACAGAAAACGTTCCCTACATCGCGGGGATTGGCAAAGCGGCTGTGCTTGCCGCAGACGGGCTGGGTTACGAGGCAACGGAAATCAAACGGCTGCGCGACAAATTGGAGGCCGGTATCCTTAAAAATATTTTTAACGCGCGGTTGAACACCGGGGTTACAAACCGCGTGCCGAACACGACAAATATCGGGTTTGAATATATTGAAGGCGAGCTGATTTTGCTGCATTTAAGCGACCTTGGGATTTGTGCAAGCTCAGGCAGTGCCTGCACTTCCGGCTCACTTGAACCAAGCCATGTTCTGCGCGCTATGAATGTTCCGTTTACGTCAATCCATGGCAGTATCAGATTTTCGTTGAGCAAATATACGACCGAAAAAGAAATTGATTATGTAATTGAGAAGATGCCGGCGATTATTGACAAGCTGACCGGGCTTTCACCATATCAGGATGAGCTCGACGCCTTAAAGAAATTAAAAATGTAACAATCTCGTAACAATTGCCCTTAAAAGTTAAAGTTTCCGCAAAAAAAGGCCGACATGGGAGGTAAGGAAAAGAAAGAAAAGGAACTTTCAATGGGATTGGCAGCATCACAAGCACAATTGTTATCAATAACATCCAGAATGTCGGATAATGAGCTTCGCGCGCAGTTGATTACTAATGACAAGCAGCGGCTTGCAGGTGACAGTGCAAAAGTTTCGGAGCGTTATTTGCAGGCGTTGAACGATGCGCAATTAACGTTCACAGGTTATGATGCGTTCGGAACGCAGGTTCCGCAGCAACTTACGTTCAACAACTTGACACGCTTCAACAAAAACAACCAGCAGTATGGTTTGTCAAACATTGCAGGTCAGCTTTACGTCACAGAGGCCGATGCGGACAAATTCCAAAAAGCGATTGTTGCAGAGGACTCGTTGAATGCGTTCTTGGAAGCACATGGTTTGAAATATGAAACGACTTACTTTGACAATTTGAGCCAGTACTTGGTTGGTGACGGCCAGCCGGGTAATGTTTCTTACCGCGCTCAAAATGACGAAGGGAAATTCACAACAATGGATACCGGTTATACCGTTGACCAGATTAAAGCTATTTACTACGGTGAGTCAGCGTTGAACGCTGTTAACGGTATTTACCACAGAGGTATGGAGGCGCTGACGCCTGATATGGTACATTATAACGACCTTATCGTGCCGGTTTTGGAAAACTACGCGGCGTACAAACGTATTATGGCGGAGGAAATGCAGAAGTTTTCTGTTAGCAACCTTGGGCCGACAGGCATTGCGCCGAGCAACACTACGACAAGCCCTAACATCACTACAATAATCTCATCTCTTGGCGGCACCCTTGCAAAAGATCCTGCAACCGGGATGTTGCAAGTTCAATGGATTACTGACCCTGACACCGGCGGCCACAACTATGATGTTGAGCTTGCCCAGCTTGCGAATATCCTTGAGTTAACTATGAAACAAGGTATCCTGGAGCGCGGTGTTGGTTATCAACCTGAATATGACAAGTCGGGCAAATTGATACCTGATCACTTTGTTGACAAGTTTGAACAAATTTTCGGAAGCGGCGCAAGCTCGCTCAACGATCTTTATACCGGTTACTATCAAAAGGTATTGGATTTGCAAGAAGATCCAAAACCACAGGCGCTTGGCAAAGGCAGCGAGGTGTTGTCCAACCCTACTCTTGCGGCAGAGTTCGCTAACCATCAACTTTTTGGGTTCAACCCGTTCCAAAACCCGAGCGGTACGCTTGAGAGCAACGGTCTTGCGACAGAATATCCGTTCTCTTTTGCTGTCAACCCTCAAACCGGCGAAATTGATGCTTTCATCAACCATTATATTGACGATAACGGAGAACCGGCGGAACAGAAAATTGTTAAGGGTTCCGATACGAAATTCCATGTATCATTTGCTCTGTCAGACCCTGCTGTAGCGGAGGCCATAGCGAAAAACTCCAATAGTGTACTTGATGAATCAAGCGCAGTGGCTAAAAGTAAGACCGCGCTTAGCAACGCGAAAGAAAATCTTAAGATGCTTACCAGCGGGAGCTTAGATGAGAACGGGAACTCAAAACCCAGCATACGAAGCCAAATGACCAGCGCGTACAACGGTGCAAACTCCAGTGCAATAAGCTCTGCGAACGCCGAAAGAACACGCCGTCAAGCTGAAGGCCAGACATTCTCAGATACTGAATATAACAACTGGGTTACAACTGAAAGAAATAAGTACTTTTTTAGCTCATTCCAATCAATTGTTCAAACAGATGGTGCAAGCGGAGACAGGCTTAAAATCTACAACGAGGCGTTCGCTATATTGAACAGCGGCGGCGGCTCGCTTGACTGGCTGGAAGGCTACTACGAAGCTATTATCGGTACAGAACCTGCGAGTGCAGACCAAAGAAGCACAGTTCCACCGTTGAAAATAAGCAACTTCTACGATCCGGCTACATCGGGCGGCCCGTATGCTGTTGCACCTTCACCCAACGGTTACGGATCGGTTGAACTGACTGCAGCAGCCAAAGTGGCTCAGGCAAAAGCGGCTTATGACTCAGCGGTTTCAGCCGAAGCTACAAGCCTCATGGCGCAAGGTTTCGTAACCAAACACTTCGATATTACCGATGCCGGGTTCACAGTTGACCCTGACAACGGCACCCTTATATTCAATACGCAAGGTGATCCACAGGATGCAGATAACGCATTTCGGGGATGCAACGGTGATTTGTTCGGATGGGAGTACGGTATATTCGATATGGGTACCAAGTACAACAACTACCAGAGAGTAGAAGGCTATGATGACGGCGGCGAATTTATGGGCGCATACCGCAGCGTCGGCTATAAAGTCTACGAAATCATAAACGGAGTAAAAACCGAACAAACAGCCCTCAGCGATAACGAAGAAATTGGGCCGAAGCACGCAATTAACGTCGATACTAACAACTTTGAAGGTAGCTTGTACAATTTCAGCAACGTTATCCCGAACAGAACCTACGAGCTTAAGTTGACCAAAGGTCCTGACGGTGATTGGCAAATGGACGAAGGCAACGACCCTGACGATATCCCTGCAAAGAACACCGAACGTGCATTCGGTATGCGCGAGCTGCTTGAAGACTTTGTCAAATACGCATACGGCCAATTCAACCTTTCAGCGATGGAAGACCAGGGTCTGCTTGTCGTTGAGCCGGGCCACCCTGCCTACGACTACTACAAAAAATACCAGGATGCAGGTAAAGAACTCGCGATGTTCCTATACGGCAGCGACTACTGCGACACAAAAATCGAAAACGGCAAAGAAGTCAGCGTCCACACCCCGCCTGCGTCAAAAGAGTACTACTCAATGACCGACCCGCTATACGTACAAGATATGTTTGAGGGCAACCACGCGACAATGAGCAGATACTTCCCGCCAACGCAGACTTCCCGTAACGTCATTGACGGCACCGTGTTGGAAAACATCTTCAACACCTACGGTGAACCGAAAATGGGCTGGGTTGACTCAAAAGGTGTTGATGCCGAAAAAGAGGCAGCTTGGTACACCAACCTGTTCAACCGCATGATGAACGGCTACAAAGCGCTTGAAGACGGACTTGCAAACAGCCCGCAATGGATTGAATACGCACTGACAAGCGGGTTTGCCGTTATGGAACAGGTTGACTCAACCAACGCGTGGTCAACATTCACTTACACAAACTGCGCGGATATCCAGGAGAAAACCGACACAACCGCAGTCGCAATCGCAGAGGCCGAATACAACCGCGATATGAACAAAATCCAAACAAAAGACAAACGGTTCGATATGGAGCTAAAACGCATAGACACAGAACACAGCGCACTCCAAGTTGAATACGACTCGGTCAAATCCGCTATGAATAAAAATATTGAACGAACCATGAAAATATTTTCAGCATAACCGGATAGTACCAAAGTATAATGTTTTTTAAACCTTCTCACCGTAACCTGAACCTATGAGAAGGTTTTTACTTATCTTAATTATATCTATGAGCATGAGTGCCGCGGGTGCCGCAGGTGCCGCGCCAAACCTTGACAAGCTGGAAACTGCAATGTTTGGCTTCACCTACCCGAACGAAACCCAAACCCTGCGCCTTGAACGCTTGGAGACCGAAATCTACGGCTCGGTAAAATCAGGCACAACCGCCCAGCGGCTGACAAATCTGGACAAAGACCTTGCCGCATCGTCCATTGGCAAAGAAATCGCCCCGCGCGAAGATACCTTCGCCGACGACACACCCAAAACCGCCTCAAACCCGGCCGTGTCAAGACCTGCAGCCGCGCCCGCCGCGTCTGAACGTCCGGCGCCCGGCGTTGACTATCCCGCAGTAAACGAGCTTGAACAAATCGTCTTCAACAAAGAGTTCAAAGAAAAACCGCTGAACACACGCCTTGACGCGCTTGAACAAAAAACATTCAAAAAGACCTACGCCTCAGATGACCTGTCCGCACGCGTTGACAGGCTCCAATCGGACTTGAAACCCACCCGCAGTGCGTTTTCGCAGCCCCAATATGCACCGTCGTCAGAAAAATATGATTACGATGATTTTTCGCCGGCACAAAACAATTACAGTGTCTACCGCCCGCCGGTCACAAAAACCAACCTCGCTGCCGTTGAAAAAACCGTTTTCAAAGAATCATTCCCGCAAGATAATCTTGACAACAGGCTTGCACGGCTGGAAGAAGGGATGTTCGGCACCACGTTTGACACAGACTCACAGCAAGAGCGTATAAACCGCATCACCAGCGCCCACACCGCCCAAAAATCCGCCAAAAAATACGACTCCAACAAGTTTAATCAGGCCGCATCCAGCGGTATGCAAATAGGGATGTTTATTTTGATGATTTTGGCCTGTATCTTATAGTACTTTTTGTAAAAAATTATTACGAAAGTAGCAAGTATTATTTTTACACTTGTTCATGCCTGTATGAAAATCTACGGAATACAACCCTACATATCAAGGGCCGTAACGTTCAAAGCTGGAAATAATACTGTTAGTGACAAGGATAAAGGTATCCGCTACGCGCAAGACCTTCACGCTGCGTTGCCAACAATGGAGTATCAGGCTTTTTACGATACTATCAGCAAAGTCATGCACGAAAACGATGCGGTAAAATCTGCGTTCCTCCTGTGGAAACCGTCCGATATTGACGACAACATTTTTGGCCTCGCGCTTAAAGAAGACCAGTTTATGGGCGAGGATATTTTTGAGTTCGTAAAAGGCTGCGATGAAGAAACCCAGAAAAAATTCCTGTTCGGCGGCAAAAAAGAGGACTCGAACTTTTCACCATACGTTGTCGCGCTAAGATACGGCGATGAAGAACTCGCATACAATATCCTCGATTGGGTAAGGACTTTTGACAACCCGACGCAAAAGAAGTTCTTTGAAAGCGATGTTTACGAAACCATAATGGATTTTAACGAGCGCGGACTCAAAATGCAAGGGCTCTTTGAAGACAGACGCGATATGTTCCACGGCAAAGACCCGTTCGGACACGTAGTTAAACTAACAGATAGAGAAAAATCAATCCTTGGAGATATAAAGAAAATCCCGCCAAATGTACCGCTGGTGGACGATGATGAAAAAGCAAAGAAACCAAACAACCGGTTCAGAATCCACAAAGAGGTAAAAACGCGGTTTACAGACGTCGGCGGTTTGTTCAACGTCAAAAAGCAAATTGAAGAGGAGCTCTTGGGGCTGCTGAAAAACCCGCGTGTTAAAAACTCTGACAAACCGGGCGGAATAATGCTCTACGGCCCGCCGGGAACAGGTAAAACCCTGCTTGCAACAGCTATCGCGGGCGAGGCAGGCCTGCCGTTTATCAGCTCAAACGGCTCATCATTCACCGAGCTCTACGTCGGCGCCGGTCCAAAACACGTGCGCGAGCTGTATGCCGAGGCCAGAAAACTTGCCGCAGGGCATCCGTCAAAAACAGCAATCGTCTTTATTGACGAGGTTGACGCGCTCGCCTCAAAACGCGGCGGCTCGTCAAACAGCGAACGCGACGCGACCTTGAACGCGGTTTTGTCCGAGCTTGACGGCGTTAACGCAAAAGAGGACGACGGAATAAAGCTCATCACTATCTGCGCGACCAACAGAAAAGATATGCTTGACGACGCCTTCACACGCGCGGGCAGAATGGATTTGGAGTTTGAAGTCGACGACCCGAGCCAAAGCCCAAGAGCCCGCCGTGCGATTTTGGACATCCACGCCAACGGCAAACCGTTTGAAAGCGACGAAATAAAAGAAGAAATCCTTAATGAACTTGCCCAGACCACAGCCGGATTCTCCGGCGCAGGGTTGGCCGATCTTATGAAGCGCGCATACAGAAAAACACTCTACCTTGACCGCCAGAACACCGCCTACATTACACAGAAAGATGTAGCCGACGCAAAACTTGAAGTTCTAGCGGGTATCAAAAACGATGCCGAGTTCAATATGAAAGATTTGAAAATAACCGTTACGCACGAAGGCGGCCACGCGATGAACGCGATTGTCATGAACGATGCGTTCAAGGATTCTGCTGACCACCGCCTTATGCCACGACGCAAGCTTGACTTTATCGTCAACGAATCCCACGGCAGTGCTCTGGGTATAACTTTTACAAAACCCTCCGAAGAAAACAAACATCTTACGGTTGAATCCCTGTTGAGTGATGTTGTCGTAACGTACGGCGGATACAGTATGGAACAAGCCGTTTACGGGACGCACGATGCCGGCGTCAGCGGCGATTTGAACAACAACACCGAACGCATCGTTCAAGCCGTCACAAAATACGGTCTGGGCTCAAAAACCAAGTTCATCGGCTGCGCAGAAGGCGTAACGTTTGAACTGTTCAAGTCCGATATCAAAAGCGATATTGAAAACTACTCAAACACCGGCATGAATATTTCCAACCAAATAGCGCAGTTTACACGGCCGTTCATTGAGCAGTACACACAAGAGTTTGCAAACGCGACAGACGACAAGGCAAAAATCATTCAAGGCGACGTTTTTGAAGGAATGTTCAACAAATGGCTGGATGATAACAACAAAAGAGCCGATTACGCAGAGCTTTGCAAACAGATACGCTTCTCGGTAGAAAAATTCAAAGGCAACCTATGAAGATTGTAAAATATGCTTAATATTACGGTAGTAATTTTTTCATTTGTGATGTTTAATAAGAGCAGATTAACAGGAAGTTAGGCGAAACATGATAGTCCCCAAAATACAATCAGGTCAAACCCCGTTATATAGACTCAATACGACGTTCGCCGGCCAAACGAGCGCTGCGGAAACTCCTGCAAACATCAATGAAATCCCCAAGGATTATTCACAGGCGGTTGCAGCAGC
The DNA here is from genome assembly GCA_002293275.1 of Cyanobacteria bacterium UBA947. Taxonomy (GTDB): domain Bacteria; phylum Cyanobacteriota; class Vampirovibrionia; order Gastranaerophilales; family Gastranaerophilaceae; genus UBA947. The sequence goes on from DBCX01000059.1 coordinate 46,390, forward strand.
CGGCATGGCGCAAATCAACACCGGCAACCTTGTCAATGAAGATGAAGTGAATGCCTTGTTTGAAGGGATGCAAGAGGCCGGCCGTTATCTAATCAACTCCGAATCGGGCGCACTGGATGAGGCCATTATAAAAGCGTTTGGCGTGATAGCTGATGTCTTCGGGGTTCAGCGTGTACACATCTGGGAAAACGAGGAGGTTGACGGCAAATTTGGCGCCAAGCAACGATACGAGTGGGCCGAAGGGGTACCTGCGCTGCACGATATGCCCGACGCCGGCCACATGGTGTACGAAGAAGTTGCTCCCGACTGGCCGGAGATACTAAAAAGCAGAAAGGCCGTACACGGTCTGGTGCGTGACCTGCCGCCAACAACGCAGGCCGGGATGCAAGCGCAAGGAATCAAATCCGTCCTTGTGGTGCCGATATTTGTAAAAGAGGAATTTTGGGGATTTTTAAGCCTTGATAATTTCAAGCAGGAGCGTGATTACACCAGAATAGAAAGAAATGCTCTGGGCGTGCTGGGCGGCAGGTTTGCCAGCGCATTCTTGAAAGATGAGGCCTACAAGAACGCCCGGCAGGCAAGCGAGGCAAAAAGCGACCTAATAGCCGGCATCTCCCACGATGACAAAAATACTATCAACGGAATAATCCACAACGCGATAAAAGCGCTCAAATCGGATGATACGACAGTTAAAGATGATGCATTCCGGTCAATTTTGGCGTTAGCCGGTTCGCTCTTGGAGACAAAGAAGGATTTGCTTACGCACGCAAAACTGGATGCGGGCAAAGTTGAGGTTGACAACGTTGACTACAATTTCAGGGAAAGATTGAGAGCAGCCGGGCGGCCGTTTGAGCAAAAAGTTGCAAACGACAGAAAAACCTTGAGTTTCTTCATAGACAACAAAATACCGGAATTTGTCTACGGGGATGACATCCACATGGGGCGGGTGGTAAACAACTTAATATCAAACGCCGTAAAATTCATACCGGCCGGTTCAGGTACAATTTTTGTCAATGCAGTTGTCAATGGCGAAATTGACGAAAACGGCAAGTTTGAAACGGTTATACAGGTTATTGACAACGGGATAGGGATGTCGCAAGAGCAGCAATCAAGGGTGTTCCAGAAGTTTGAACAGGCTGAAAAAGGCACCAGCCGCAGATATGGCGGGACAGGGCTCGGGCTTAGCATTTCCAAAAACCTTGTTGAGTTGATGGGCGGAGAAATCAGCGTTAGCTCTGTAGAAGGTCAAGGTACGATATTCACAATAAAACTGCCGACGCAGGTGGGGCAAGAGCCGCCAAGCGTTGAAAAAGCGTCACCACCGGCGCCAAACGAGTTTGCCGGTAAAAAACTTTTGCTGGTTGATGATGTGGAAATCAACCTTGACATAACAAGTGAAATCCTTGCAGAAAGCGGGATTGAGATTGATCTTGCGCACGACGGCCAAGAGGCGGTGGAAAAATTAAAAGCATCGCCAAACAAATATGATGTTGTGTTTATGGATTTGCATATGCCAAATATGGACGGGTATGAGGCGGCGAAGGCAATACGCGAGCTTGGTGTTAAGGTGCCGATTGTGGCGATGAGCGCGGATAATTACGCCGAAACATTTGAAGAATGCCAAAGCTGCGGGATGAACAACCATCTTCCCAAACCGCTTGAAATCGACCGTATCGCGGAGATTTTGCGGTGGTATTTGGCCCCTGAGGTTGAGTAACGTGGCGTAAGCCGCACGCCGAAACCGGGTCACGTTTTGCGGGCGCAGTCCGTGCGCCAAAAATTTGTAACCGCGCACAAAAAATAGCAAAGGACAGATTCGAACTGTCGACCTCACGGGTATGAGCCGTGCGCTCTCACCAACTGAGCTACTTTGCCATGTGAGACAATCTTAAACCAAAAACGGTGGGGTGTCAAATTTGACTTCAAAAATTGTTCATGGTAACGTGGGGTGGTACAGGACACTAGCCAATTCGGCAGGGTGCTGTGCAAATATCTAAATATGGGCCGCTAGCTCAGGTGGTTAGAGTGCACCCCTGATAAGGGTGAGGTCGGTGGTTCGAGTCCACTGCGGCCCAGTTAATTGGACAATCTGGAACTTAGGTTGTCTTTTTTAATTACAAACTCGTTGTCAACGCATCAAGTTCATTAGAGATAATATTGAGTTCTTCGGATATTTTTTGGTTTAACCAGAGCAGATGAAACATATCCTTTTTATCTTCCAGACAACAATCGAACGCTTCGCTAAACGTTTTTTGGCGCATATCCAAATCCACAATCATTCCATGTATTTTTTCAAGTTTTTCTTCCACAATCTCTCCTTGTTCAGTATTAATTTCAAGTATTTTAGACAATATTACGTTATTTCATTTAAAAATGCCATATGCTACAATATGAAAAAAGAATGCTAAAGTATTGAAGATTCATAATATTATATGAGAAATAATTGATTTTTGACCGGCAGTATTTTGAGGACATTGTAAAAATATAAGTCTTGTGATTTAATAAGTTCATGAAAACAATTGGTATTATCGGCGGGATGTCCTGGGAGTCGACAGTTGAGTATTATAAAATAATAAACGAGTTGGTTGCTCAAAAATTGGGCGGGCTGCATAGCGCCAAAATATTACTGGAAAGCTATGACTTTGACACAATTGCAAAATTACAGAAGAACGAAAAATGGGATGAGTTGTGCCGCATTTTGACCAGCTCCGCCCAAATGCTTGAAACCGCCGGTGCTGACTGCATAGCCATAGCAACTAACACAATGCACATTTGCGCTCCTTATGTTAAAAAATCCGTTAATATCCCTTTGATTCACATTGGGGACGCCACCGCCAAGGCGATAGTCAAAAACAATATGAATAAAGTTCTGCTTTTGGGGACAAAATACACGATGACAAAAGAGTTTTATAAAGATAAACTCACAAACGAATACAATATTGATGTGATTTTGCCCGAAAGCAGCGAACAACAGGCGGTTAATAATATTATTTTTGATGAATTATGCAAAGGCATAATAAAAACCGATTCCAAAACGCAATTGCAAAATATAATTAAAAATGCCGCCAACAAAGGTGCGCAAGCCGTTGTACTCGGCTGCACCGAGCTGCCTAATCTGATTGACTCTGCCTGCATCCCTATTATAAATACTTTAAGGATCCATTGTGAGGAAATAGCCGATTTTTTGGCCGCAGTATATTCATGATATAATCAATCTATGCAAACAAATGTTGTAGATAAAACATACACCAAACATTTTGCAATCGGTTATCCGCAGCTTGAACCGACTATGGCGATACGTCCGTCTGTTTTGTTCAACATCTTGCAGGATATGGCAAGCGAACACGCGCAAAAAATAGACATCGGCTACAACGCGGTCTCGCAAAAAAAATTGATGTGGTATCTGCTTAAATATCGCGCAGAATTTAACCAATACCCGGTCAGTATCTACGATTTGACCGTGAAAACCGAGGCGCGCGGCTGGCAAAAACTCTTCGCCTACCGTGATTTTGAAATCACCGCAGCCGGAAAACTTCTCGGCCGCGTGTCAAGCATGTGGACCATTGTTGATGCGCAAACCGGGGAGCTTGTTTCCGCCCAAACGCTTGACAACCCGTACATGGCCGCGCTGGAAAAACGCGACAACGATTTGAAGTTTGAAAAAATCCCCCAAATCACACGCGTTGACGCCGAAAAAACTTTTGAAATCCGCTACGAGGATATTGATGTGAACGGGCACGCGAACAATATTAATTATTTTATCTGGGCGTTTGAGACGCTTGATTACGCTTTCCGTGCTGAAAAACGGCTGAAAACCCTTGATGTTGTGTTTAAAAAAGAGGTGAAATACGGCGACCTTATCACCTCCCAAATGTCGCGGCCGGACGAAAATACCACAATCCACGTGATTAAAAACGCCTCAACCGATGAAGATTTGTGTTACCTGAAAGCTGATTGGAGTAGCTATGAAATTTGAAACAGCCGCGCTGCACGGCGGCAAAACCAAGGAATATTTTAACCACTCTGTTGTCGCACCGATTTATCAGACGACCGCGTACGAGTTTGACAACATTGAACACGCTGTTGACCTGTTTGACCTGAAAACCTCGGGGGACATCTACACCAGAATGACAAACCCGACGACATCCGTGCTGGACGAGCGTATGACGCTGCTTTGCGGCGGGATTGGAGCAATGGCGGTGGCGTCCGGCCAGTCTGCAACAATGCTTGCCGTCTTGAATATTGCAAAGGCCGGTGATGAAATCTTAGCGTGCTCAACGCTTTACGGCGGCACCTACAACCTTTTAAGCGTAACTTTGAAGAAGATGGGGATAACAGTCAAGTTTGTTGACCCGGATGATTTTGACGGGTTTGAAAAAGCGATGACAGACAAGACAAAAGCGATTTTTGCGGAAACCATCGGCAACCCGCTTTTGAATGTTGTTGATATTGAAAAACTTGCCCAAATCGCGCACGCGCACAAAATCCCGCTGCTTGTTGACAACACCGTGCCGACGCCGTACCTTTGCAGAACATTTGAACACGGCGCGGATATTGAAATCTACTCCGCGACAAAATATATCGGCGGACACGGCAACTCGCTTTGCGGTGTGGTAGTGGATTCGGGCAAATTTGACTGGGCGGCATCGGGCAAATTCCCTGATTTGGTCAACCCCGACCCGAGCTACCACGGTTTGTCGTTTACCGAAGCCTTTGGTAAAGCGGCGTTCATCGCAAAATGCAGGGTTCATCTGCTGCGCGACATCGGCGCTGCAATCAGCCCGATGAACTCGTTTTTAATCCTGCAAGGGGTGGAAACTCTGGCTTTGCGGATGGAGCGCCACAGCGAAAACGCATTGAAACTGGCGCAATACCTTGAAGGCCACCCGCAGGTTTGCTGGGTAAATTACCCGGGGCTTAAAACCCACAAATACCACGAGCGCGCGAAAAAATATATGCCGAACGGCTGCTCATCGCTTATCGGGTTCGGTATAAAAGGCGACGGCAAGAAATTTATTGAGGGCTTGCAGCTTTGTACGCACGCGACAAACCTTGGTGATGTGCGCACAATCGTAACCTATCCTGCCGGCACGACCCACAGGCAGCTCTCGTGTGAGCAAAAAGAGGCGTGCGGGATAACCGATGATTTTATACGGATTTCCGTCGGGCTGGAAAATTTGGACGACATTATTGAAGATATTAACAGGAGTCTTGAAAAATGCAAATAAAAAATTGGGGTAATATTTTAAAAAATTGCGGAATCGTTTTGGGAGTGCTTTATCTGGCGTTTCTTATCCTGCCGTTCGGGCTGTCGTTTATCTTGAACGCGCAAAGCAAACAGATTGCGACGATGATTGAAGATGCGTCAGGGTTAAAGGTCAAGCTGGAAAAAATGCGTATCGTGACCACCCCGAAACTCACGGCAGGGTTCAAAGTCAAGCACGCAGAGTTTGCGATGCCAAACGGCGAAACTTTTTTGAAGGCCGATAATTTTCAGCTAAAGGTGGCGCTGCTGCCGATTCTGGCAAAAAAAATCCGCATTGATATTGTGAGCGCGGAAAATATTGACGCGAATTTAAAGGTTGAACAAGATGGCAAATTTTTGATTGAGAGCGCCCTGCCAAAAGCGGCTGACCCGACCGACCCGACAGCGGCTTCTGTTTCGCCCGCACCTGCAAGTTTGCCCTTTGGGATGAAACTTTCCAACCGGTTGCCGGATATAAAAATTAAAAAATATAATCTGGCGTTTGTTGATGCGCCGACCGGCGAGGTTTACGCAATTTCAGGGAACAAGGCGTACATCACCAATTTTGTCATAAACAAAAAAATCAAAATCGCGGCGGACGCAAAANNAAATTTATTTTAAAAGGCAAAACGCAATTTAACGCGGACGTAAAAATTTTCAACAAACTCATGCCAAAGACCACGCTGGACGAGCTTGTGTTTGCACCTGCCAAGCCGGCTGCCGCACAACCCGCGCAGCAGATAAATATTATTGAGATTTTCAGAGCTATATATAATAACAGGCTGACGGCCGATGTAAAAACCGATTTGAAAATCGCAGGTACGTTTGATGCGCCGGTTTTGCACGGGACAAGCGACCAGACAAACCTTTCGGTTGCAGGCACACCGCCCGGCAGTTCAAAAGCGAAATTCAACGGCAACAAAATCTATTTGGACACCGTATTACACACCGCGCAAAACGAGACCACGACTGTGCTGGGCGAATTTAAGACCGGCAAAAAACCCTACGTGGATTTGGCGTGTAAATCAAACGCGGCCGCGGGCAGCGTTGTATCTATCATAAAAACGCTTGTCAAATCCTTCGGGATAAACGATTTGGACACCTTAACAGCCGCAGGCGGCACAGATATTGATTTCAGAATAAAATCCGATATGCGCCACATTGAATCTGCGGGACATTTCAACATCAACGCCGCATCGCTCGGATACGGGCTTTACGGAGTCGAAGTGGACGATATTAACGCGAGAGTATCGCTTGATGATAACAAAATTGATATTAAAAAGGCCGAACTCGCGATTGCCGGTTACCCGCTGAACATAACCGGTACCATTGACAACACCGCGCAGACCGATTTAAAAATAACCGCAGACAAGCTCCAAATCAAAGGGCTTCTTGCCGCGGCAGGTCAGGTTGCGCTTTTAAAAGANNAATAATTTCAAAAGCGGCGATTTATCAATGAATATTTCGGTCAAAGGTAAACCCGACAAGCTTCAGCCCGAGGCAAAAATCGTTGTGAGCAATTTTGATGTGCACAATATCCCGATGGATATCGGCGTTGCAGCGCCAAAAACCGACGTTGACGTGAGTGTATCAGGCGATACAATGCAGGGGTTGATTGAGATTACGCAGCCAAAAATCACAAACCCTTCTGTCAACATAACCGCACCCGCCGCAAAGGTTACGATAAAAAATTCCGACATAAATATCCACGCGGCACCTGTTGATGTTGATATTGTGAAAGAAAAAAATCTGACCGTAAACAGCGATTTAAAACTGGTCAAAGACACTTTAAAACTTTCCAACACGGGCGTGTTCGCAGGCAGCAAAACGCTGGCGGCTATGAGCGGCCAAGTTTCAAACCTTTCAAAAATCCCTGTTATGAACCTGAATGTTTCCGTACCGAAAGAGATTGAGCTGCTTGTACCGGGGTTTGCGCAGTCAAAAATGCTTTTGAAGGCAAATATCAACGTCACCGGAACAACGCCAAACCTGAAAGGTGATATAAAAATCCCTGTCATTGAGATTCCGGAGGCCGCTACCCAGATTGATAACCTGCTGATTTCGCTGGTGGATTTTTCGGGCAAGGGTACGATGTCAAAACTCAAATCCGGCGGGGTTGTTGCACAGAATCTAAGTTCTGATTTTAATCTTAAAGGTACGACTTTGTATCTGAACACCATCGCGGGCGACGCCTTTGGCGGGAAAATAAAAGGCTCTGTGAGCTACGGGCTGACTGACGGCAAAATCGGCGTTGAGATGGCGGGCAACAATATGGATGCGCAAGAGGCCATCGCAGGTGCGGCCGGGATCAAAAACGCGCTGTCCGGCAAACTCGGGTGGAACGCATCTGTCAACCTAAAGGGTGTGACTTATGAGGAACAGATGAAAACGCTCAAAGGCAACGTGACGTTTGATATCCAGGACGGTACGTTCGGCAACATAGGGCGCTTGGAGACACTGCTCGGGGCGGAAAATATTTTGAACAACGCAATTATGCGCGCGGCACTGTCAGGGATTACGGCAATCCCTGCGCTAAAAAAGACGGCCGAGTTCAAATCAATCTCCGGCAACATGAGCTTTAACAACGGTTGGGCTGACATAAAACCGATTACAACAACGGGGCCTGCGATGGCTTATTATATAACCGGCAAATACAATCTTCTAAACGGTACGGCAAACATGGTCATCCTTGGCCGCCTGTCTGCGCAAACCGTTGCGCTGCTCGGACCGATTGGCGATCTGTCGGTTGATAAACTGACCTCCTACATCCCGAACTTTGGCGCGTTGACCGCAGCTGTCATAAAGACCATGACCGCAAGCCCGCAAGGCGAGAATATCGCGGCGATTCCGGCGCTGTCTGACGGCAACCCGAACTACAAAGACTTCAAGGTCGTTTTTAACGGGGGTGTTGAAAGCACAAGCTCGGTTAAATCCTTCAAATGGCTTTCTAATATTGACACGGCAGGGTTGAATACTTTGAGCGGTGCGAGCTTAAAAGAGCAGGTTCAGACTTCAACAGAGAATCTTATGCAGCTAAAAAACACCGGTATGCAGCAATTGCAGGATACAAAGCAGCAGGTTCAGCAATTGAAAAATTTGCTTAAACCATGAAAATGTGTCCATGAAAACGCTGACTTGCAAAATTTGGCTTGTACGTTAAAATGTATGTATCGCCCTACGCCAATCAAATTTTTGCTCCTTATATGAAAGGAACAATTACCATGGGTAAAAACAGTAAACCAAGCGCGCCGACATACACCCCGAGCGCCTATGAACAACAGCTGCAAAATTATGTCCAACAGTCAATGTTGTCAAATTTGCCAAACGTCAATGTATTTTCCGATGATGTCAGAAGACAGCTTGAGAGCCAGCTTCATGCCTACACAAACAAAGGGCTGAACTTCATAAACGAGACTTACACACCGATGTTCACCGACTTGAAAAACGATATCGCAAGACGTTTCGGCAACTTTGATAACGCAGTATTTATGAACAATTTGAACAGCGTTGAGAGCAAACGTGCGGATTCAATGAACGCGTTTGCGCAGGATATTATGGCGATGCAAAGCAAATTGTATAATGAAGAGCTTGCGCGCAGATACAATTATATCAACGTGTTGAACGGCCTGCAAACCGGTATGGACAACAAAGCGTTGTCATATATGGGACTGATGCCGACACAGCAGAATTACGGAACTGATTACGGTGCGCTGTTGCAGCAGCTTGCAATGACGGGAATAAAAAGTATCAATCCTCTCGAATCACTAAAGTTTTTCTAATTTAAAATTTCTCTGCGTGGTCTACATAAGACCACGCAAGATTTATTTAAATAATGCAACGCATAAGAAGGAGGGTTGTAGTACGTAAAATATAAAGATCGCTTGACAAGTTTTTATGTTAAACTGGATTTATGAAAAAAGCAATATTAACCATAGCAGGAATTATTCTACTGACTTGTGTCGGGATGGTGATGGCAAAGTCTCAAAACAATCTCGCCGCAACAGTTAAAGGACATATTCAAGTATTAGATTTTCAAGATAGTAAACGCGAGTTTACAAAATCGGATGAAATACTCTACGAATATATTGTGAAAAATTCAGGTTGGACAGAAAAAGAGTTAATAGAAAAATTTAATGTAACAAAAGACAGAACAAAATCATTTGAGATTGATTTAAACGATGACGGCGTGAACGAGATAATAGGATTGAATTTTGCGTCAATATATTGGAGCAATACAGGGTATGAATTTCATATCTTGAAAAAAGAAAACAACAACTATATTGATATTAACTATATGCCTAAATTTGAACCATTAAAGCCGATGTATATTTTGAAATCCAAAACAAACGGTTATCATGATATAGTGCTTCATACCCCTTATAACCCTGTTCTTCTTATAAACAAAGACGGATATTATACGTTTTCGCAAAGCATTAAATAAAAAAGACTAACAAAATTTTATTGTAAAAACCGGCAAGACTTCCCAAGTCTATCGGTTTGATGTGTATTACTTAAAAAACAAGGAGAATTACTATGGGAAAAACACTAAACGATTTTTATAACGATTTAGGCGCGCGTGAGTCGGGCGGAAACTATGCTGCAACAAACAAGCAAGGATATATCGGCAAATATCAAATGGGCGAAGCGGCAATGATAGATGCAGGATATTACAAAAAATCATCCGGCAAATATAACAACGACTGGACAGGTGAGTTTACAGGAAAAGACGGCGTTCATAGCAAGGCTGATTTTTTGAGAAACAAACAAGCGCAGGAAAATGCCCAAAAAGCATTTAAGCAAAAACAATGGTCTTATATGACAAATTTTGCAGGTAAATATGCGGGCAAAACAATCGGCGGCTTTGAGGTTACTGAAAGCAGTATGCTTGCCGGTGCGCACTTGTGCGGGCAAGGTGCTGTACAGCAGTATTTGGAAAGCGGCGGAAAAATTGACAAAGCAGACGGCAACGGTGTTAAAGTCAGCGATTATATGAAAAAGTTTGCGGGATATGATGTGTCTGAAATAACAAAAACAACGCCACAAAAGACAGAAAGCACGTCAAGCAAGCCGAACGATTATAACCCCGATGATTTGTACAGAGGCATGAAACAGCGAATTGACAAAACAGGCAATGTTATTCAAAGAGATAATGTCTTAACCGGCGGAGCAACACCGTTCACAGTAGAGCAAATCGGCAAGATGAGTAAAGAAGAATTTGAGCAGAATGAAAATGCGATTATGGAGCAGTTAAGAAAAGGTCAGATAAAGTCCGAAGCTGATAACAAGAATTATTCAAATTATTCCAATCCTGCAACCGGCAGCGGAAAAATATATTCACGCGAAGATATTGGCGCAATGTCCACAAAAGAGTACCAAGCGGTAGAAAAAGAAATCAATGCGCAGATGAACTCTATCGGCATTCCGACAAAAGCGGAGCTTCAAAATGCGAGTGAATCTGGCGGTGGAACTGTTTATGTCCAGCCGTATACAAGGGCAGACGGCACACAAGTCAAGGGGTATTATCGCTCAAAGTAATTTTGTACTATAATGTTACAATGAACATAATTAATGAATTCGACACAATCGCAGCAATTGCAACACCAGTCGGAGCCGGCGGGGGTGCGATTGTGCGCATTTNNGTTTTGAGATAATTGAAAAGATTTTTACCGGTTCAAAAATTGAGGCGGGCAAAATTGCACACGGCTGGCTGGGGGAAATTGACGAGGTAATTGTCTTGCCGTTCAAATCCCCCAACAGCTACACAGGTGAGGATGTTGTGGAAATCCACTGCCACGGCGGGGTGAATGTTGTGCGTGCCATATTGGAGCTGGTTTTAGAACGCGGTGCACGCGCCGCAGAAAAAGGCGAGTTCACAAAACGCGCGTTTCTCAACGGCAAGCTTGACCTGTCACAAGCCGAAAGCGTCGCCGATTTAATCCACGCGCGCACAAAAAACTTTGCACAAAAATCCGCACGGAATCTGTCCGGTGCACTCGCAAAAGAAATTAAAAAAATCCGCACCACGATTTTTGAGCTGCTGTCACAAATCGTTGCAGGAATTGATTTTCCCGATGATGTGGCGGAACCTGATTACGAACACATAACAGAACAAATTGAGGCAGCTACCGGACAAATTGATAAAATTTTATCCTGCGCACAATCGTCAAATATTCTGCGGCAGGGGATTAAGGTTGCGATTGCGGGCAAACCTAACGTGGGCAAGTCGTCGATTTTCAACGCGCTGTTGAACATGGAACGCGCAATAGTAACCGAGGTTGCCGGCACAACGCGCGATGTGCTGACCGAAACACTTGACCTTGGCGTTGCGGTGACGCTCACCGATACCGCGGGCATCCGCGATGCCGCGGACAAAGTTGAAAAAATCGGGGTGGAATACTCCAAACAATCAGCTGCCGAAGCCGACCTTGTCGTGTTTGTTTATGACGCGGCAGACGGGTTTGATGATGAAACTTTTGCGCTGATAAAAGACAAGTCGCATATTGTTGTCGCGAACAAATGCGATTTAGCGCCTGTCACGCAAGGACTGCCGGTCTGCGCGATAAAAAACGAAGGGCTTGATGAACTTAAACTAAAACTCCAAGAATTTACCCTCGGGTTTTCTGATGACACAGAGTTTGTGACCAATCTGCGCCAGCAAGATTGCCTTGAAAAATCACGCGCGGCATTATGTCACGCGCTCACCGCGGCGCAAAAGCATGAGTTGCAGGATTTGATTTCAATTGATTTAAAATCCGCACTTTTGCATCTGGACGAAATAACGGGCGAAGTCATAACGGACGACATTTTAAACAATATTTTTGAAAATTTCTGCATCGGCAAATGACGTTTCCGCGCCCGGCTGCCGCATTTGCAAATGAGCATTCTGCCGGCACGCCGGCAAGTAATTTACAGTTTCAAAAGTTCTTCTTTGCTGACGACAACCCCTTTTGTATCGAATTCGGGCTGGTTAAAACTATTGTATTTTATGCCGTTTTCGTCAAGATATTCTTTCAATATTCTTATTGTGCCAGAATCGGAATACGTCAGAAAGTTACCGCCGTCAAGTAGACTATTTGGCACCGCTTTTAGTATTTCCGCCGGCTCAATTTCCGGTGCGAGCATACTTGCCATAACCAGATTGAATTTTCTTTTGCCGTCGTTTAAAAACTCTATACCGTCAACATTTTTAAACAGCAAAGTATTTTCGCCGCCGTATATTGAAATTTCTGACGGAAAATCCTTTGCAAATTCGGGATCATTATCTATCGCCGTAATGTTATGGTACTCGAACATATCTTTGATGGCCTTGGTGGAAAGTCCCATCCCGCAGCCAAACTCACAGATATTCCATCTTCTGCTGTTTTTTCCCAACCAATCTCGATCCAACGCTGTTGCAAGCGCATTTTTTGCACGGGCTTTTTGACCGAGCGGGTCCTCAAATACAGCAGTGTCGATACCTTCTGAAGCCAGGAAGAGGCTGTTCATCCTCCGGGCCTCTGCTAACGAATTAATCGCGGTAAAATTTGGTTTCATCGTACTAAATGTAATTGGTGCTAGTTTCATTGTTTTATTCCCCTTTTTTTTATTAAAAACCCAAGAAAATAAAAATTGCTAGTGCCTGAAAAAATTTAATCAATTTCGAAACCTTCAATGATTTCTACAACGTACTGTTCCCATTCGGGCATCCAGCCGAGGCGCTTTTTGTGATCTTCCGTCAGGTTGTTGTATAAGTTTTTAGCCGGTCCAAGTATTGCTGACCCGCCATACCATTCAAACCCGCCGAATTCAGGGTTAAATAGTGAGTTCAAGCACAAAACATCATTTGTTTTAGTTGTTCCAAGGCTGCATCCGATATAAAAATTGCCTTCCTTCATCACATTGACCAATCCAATGAATGCTTCAATAAATTCTTCCTTTTTCTCGTCATAGAGTTTGGAATATTCTACCCGTTCATTTTCGCTAAGACGCCGCACGTACATTTTCCGAGCTTCATGTTCCAAAAAATCTTCTTTGTTCATAAAAGCCGCGTTACTAAAAAGCCCGTCATCCGGCACAGGAAATCTGCAATATTTAAGCCCTGCGTTTTTGCACAACCGCTCGTAATCACTATAACCTTCTAAATCTATCACCCTTTCTACGCCGGCTTCTTTGAGCTTGTCCAACTCCCACCACTCACGCACAAGTGTCGCCCCGCGGTAGCAATTTTTGCCTCTATGAACAATCCTTCCGTTATAAGTTTTCACCCCGGTCGCTTTGACAAAACTATCCGTTGGTGGAGCAGTCCACGTTTTTTTTAGTTTATCCAGTTCATATTCTTCAAGCCGGCCGCCATATTTTTGGGTAAATCCCGCCTGCGCATCAAGCTGCGCGTGCATTTTTGCATACTCGGATTTAGGTTCGGGTTTAGCCGTGAAATTTGTCAGTGTAACAGGTGCTATTCTCATAACCGTATTAAACCACGCAAAAATAAAATTTGCTAGTGCGGGTTAGTATTGAAAATACCTGTCAAAATCCACATCATCAAAGCTGCACAGCAGCAAAAACAGGTCGTCGTCCTCGTCCATCCGCTGAAAATTATACTCGTTGAACGTCCAGTATTTCGGGTTAATCCCTTTTGCAAACACAATATCCGATTCTTTTAAGATGTTGAGCTTTTTTTTAACGGTCTCAAGCGGCAGCTCAACAAGTTTTGCCAGCTCAACGGCCGTAATCCCCTCGGGCTTTTCATACTTTTCCGGTGTCAGAAACATCAGCTCCAACCCGACTTTTTTTAGCTCTTTGTCTTCGCACATACCTTCATTGTAACTCTCGCGGCGGCACTTTTAATCATATAAACGGTGTAGTGGCGCGCGGCAAAATCCCAAGACAATACGAAATCACAACCCCGTAGTTTGTGATAGGAACACCGGCCTCTTTTGCTTTTGCAATGCGCGATAAAACCTCACGTCGGTTGGTCATGCACGCGCCGCAGTGGATAATCAGCTTATACGGTGTAATGTCCGGTAAGTCGTGCCCTGCAAAATGCTCAATTTTTAAATTTTTGCCGGTTTTTTGCGCTAACAGTTTTGGTATTTTAACGCGGCCGATATCATCACAGGTCACCTGGTGCGTGCAGCTTTCCAGAATAAGGATTCTGTCGCCATCTTGCAACGCACCAATCGCCTTCGTACCGGCTATAAACTCTTGCAAATCACCTTTCAGCCGCCCGAACAGTATTGAAAACGACGTGAGCGCAACAGCTTTTGGCACAATTTCATCCACCTGTTTGAACGCCTGCGAATCAGTTACAACAAGCGCCGGCGGTGTTTTTAAATTCTCCAAAGCTGCAGCGAGCCTTTCGGGCTTTACGGTCAAGACAACGCAATCGTTGTCGAGCAAATCGCGAATGGTCTGCACCTGCGGCAAAATAAGCCGCCCTTTGGGCGCGGACGCATCAATCGGGGTCACAAGGACAACCGTGCTGCCGGGCGCCACCAAATCCCCAACAAGTCTTGGCGAATGGATAAAATCTTCCGGCAAAAGTTCAACGAGTTTTTGCCGCAAATCATCAATACTTATATCGCGCGGCACGCACAGATACGGGATATTGCGGACTTCAAGCTCTTTTGTAATTTCGCACTGACCGATAACAATCGCCACGTCAAGGCGGTCCAGCACTTTCAAAGTTTTTCCAATCCGTTGTTTGCCAAGCGCAGACGTATCATCAAACCCTGCCGTATCAAGGAATGTCACAGGCCCCAGCGGCGCAAATTCCATTGACTTTTCCACGACATCCGTTGTTGTACCGGCGATTTCCGATACAATCGAGACATCTTGACCTGCGATACGGTTGAGCAGCGCAGACTTTCCGGCATTAGTTTTGCCGAAGATTCCTATGTGCAAACGCTGTGATCTGAGCGCTTTCAAAAGCCCCTACCCGCGGATTTTAAGTTTTTTAATCAATTCTCTGTATTCTTCAAGGTTGCGGTTTTTAAAGTACGCAAGCATTCTTTTACGGCGGCCGACCATCATAAGCAACCCTCTTTTTGTAGAGAAATCTTTTTTGTTAATTTTCAGGTGCTCGGTAAGCTGCGCAATTTTCGTGCTGAGCATAGCGATTTGAACAGCTGTTGAACCGGTGTCCTTCTCGTTTGCACCGTACTTTTTGATGACTTCCTTTTTGTTTTTCAAATTAATAGACATAGATATTTTCCTTTCGCGGGCAATCGAAGCCGAAACTGCAATAGCCGTATACTAACAGGATAATCATACTACGTCAAAAAATAAAATCAAGTGCTACCAATAACGGTGCAGGGCACCGGCCATCCGGGAGGCTCTGTCAAGCGCCAAATCAACATCGCTTTGGGTTGTCAGATAGCTTTTGTTGGCGTCGTTCAAAACTGATTTTTCGTAATTACTTTCTGTGTTTGAGTATTTTTTAAGCAGCTCACCAATCTGTATTTTTTGCTTGGACAGCCCGGCTTCCAGCCGTTTATAGTCCATATATGCGGCTTCGTATTCCGCCGATGCTTTCCAATATCTGTCGTCTGCTATCATCCTCTTGTCCTCTTAATATTCCTAATTATATATATAAAGTATATATTCACCCAAAAATTGCCTTTTTTGTTAATTTATATTAAAATAAAAAAATGATTGAAAGATATTCGCGCGAAAAGATGAGAAAG
>DBCX01000049.1 GCA_002293275.1 Cyanobacteria bacterium UBA947
TGCGCGGTTCCGCTTGTCGGCGCTGCAATCGCCCCGTTGCAAAAAAGCGATATTAGAATTAAAGCCAATATTTTCCTCATAATATCATTATAAGATATAATGCGCGTGAGCGTCCATACAATATTTATATGATAAAATAGTAACGGGAGAAAAAAGATGAGTAATAATTTAAGCAAATACATTGAACAAACGGTTTTAAAACCTGACGCGTCGTGCGCTGATATTGAGGCGCTTTGTGCGCAGGCGAGGGAGCACAATTTTTTCGGCGTTTGCGTAAACCCTATGTGGGTTGAAAGAGCAAAAACGCTGCTCAAAGGCACCAAGGTCAAGGTGGTGAGCGTTATCGGGTTTCCGCTGGGTGCGGGGACAACAGAGGTTAAGGCGTGCGAAACAGCTTATGCGGTGCTGGACGGCGCCGATGAGATTGATATGGTGCTAAACATCGGCAAACTCAAAGACGGCGACGAGGAATATGTCATCAACGACATCAAAGATGTCAAAAACGCCTGCAAAGACCGGGTGCTAAAAGTCATCCTTGAAACCGGAGCGCTGACTCAAGAGCAAATAAAAAAAGCGTGTGAGCTTTGTGTTGAGGCCGGTGCGGATTTTGTGAAAACTTCAACGGGGTTCTTAAAAGATGATGTGGGTGCGACACCGGAGAATGTTGCGTTGATGTTTGAGACGGTCTCAGAGCACGGGCTAAAAGTCAAGGCCTCGGGCGGGGTACGTGACAGCAAGACGGCCGCAAAGATGATTGAGGCCGGCGCATCACGCATCGGCACAAGCTCGGGGGTGCAAATCGTTTCATGAAACGGGCTGTTGATGCGAATTTAAATCGTGCAAGTGAGGCGCTGCGGGTTTTGGAAGAAATCGCACGGTTTTTGCTTGATGACGAGTCGCTTTCACAGCAATTGAAAGATATGCGGCATGCCGTAAACTCGCGTCAGGAGGCCGATTACGACAGTCTGCTTGCTGCGCGCGACACGCAAGGTGATGTTGGGATTAGTTTGGCAAACCCGGACAGCCGCGACGGTGCGGCAGCGATTTTTAAGGCCAACATAAAACGGTTGCAGCAGTCGCTGCGGGTTTTGGCCGAATACACGGGTGAGACGGTTTTTGAGGATTTGCGCTACAAGGCGTATACGTTGGAAAAAATTATTTGGGAACGGCTTGCTGCGCCGCAATTGGGCAATCTTTATCTGGTGACCAATTCGGACGCGTTTGAAAACGAGGACGAATTTTTGGATGCTGTTGCAGCCGCGCTGTCAGGCGGGGTCAAAGTTGTGCAGCTGCGCGAAAAAACCGCGCCCGCGAAGAAAATTATTGAGCTCGGACGCAAGGTGAAACAGTTGTGCGCAGAGTTTGGTGCGGTGTTTATTGTGAACGACAGGGTGGATATCGCCTGCGTGCTCGAGGCCGACGGGGTTCATCTGGGGCAAGACGATATGAGTGTTGAAGATGCGCGCAAAATCCTGCCGCAAGGCGCGATTGTCGGGGTTTCAACGCACGCGCCGGAGCAGGCGCAAAAGGCCGTTGCGGACGGTGCGGATTACATCGGCACGGGGCCTGTTTTTACCACGCCGACAAAACCCGGCAGGGCCTCTGTTGGGCTGGATTACATAAAATGGTCTGCGCAAAATATTGATATCCCTGCGTTTGCTATCGGCGGGATTGATTTGGACAATGTGGAGCAGGTTTTGGACGCGGGCGCAAAGCGCGTTGCCGTTGTGCGCGCGGTGATTAATGCAAAAGACCCGGCAAAGGCCGCACAGACATTCATTAATCAAATAAAGAGTAACTCGTAAGCCGTGTTCTGTTTCTAAACGGTCATCTATCTGGAACAGCAATTACTTGCTGCTTCTAGCGGTTCCGGCCGTTACCGGCACTCACCTTGCATTCAACCGGGGGTTACCTGGCCGGCGTTTCTCAACGCCGCCGGTGAGCTCTTACCTCACCGTTGCACCCTTACCGCTTTACAGCGGCGGTATATTTTCTGTGGCCCTATCCGCCAGCTCGCGCTGCCCGGGATTTCCCCGGCGGTCTTTTGAATAAATGCACGGACTTTCCTCACCTGCGGGGTCGGTGCTGCGGTATCGCGGAAGCGATACGAGCAGGCATGACGTCGCGGGCGCGACCGTTCGGTTACTCTTTATTTGCGTAATTCTGAATGTGCGGTTATCACCTTTATGGCGTATTCGTCGGCGGCATCAATTCTGATTCGGCCGTTGTTTTGGATATAGATCCAGAACTGGTCCGGTGCCTTGCAGGCCGGGTCGTTATAGCGGCAGTTTGGGAGGTTCTCGCTGTTTATATCAATCATGATATATTTTTCGTCGGCCGCGTTGTTTTTTGCCCAGTTTCTTGCGTTTGTCAAATCCCAGTGAAGCCCGTCGGGGGTTGTGAATTTGTCGCCGTCATCGTTTGTGATATTCAATTTTGCCTTGAACGCGTCGCGGAACTTGTTTGCGCCGGCGCTGTAGTCCCCGTGAGATTCTGTGTCGTCAAACCCTTGGTATTGTTCGTGGGTTCTGTCCGGGTAGAGTACCGGGTCGTTGATGAGGCTGCTGACGATTTTTTCGGTGACGGTGTAGGCTTTTTTTGTCAAAACAACGCCGGAATTTGGGCCCTTGTTGAGCAAGACAGGTATGGTCAAGGCAGTTATAATGCCTAAAATCACGATGGCCATCAACATTTCCGCTAAACTGAACGCTTTTTTCATATATTAATTTTAGCACAAAAAATTCACAAAATCTTTACTGCCATGGACAAGCCGCCGGGCAGCGGCAGGATTACGTTGCGGTAGTTTGGGTGCGAGTTTATCACCTCAACAAACGGCCGGCATTTTTCCTCGTGCGATAAAATATTGTCGCAAACCAAAATCCCGCCTTTACGCAGCAGTTTGTCTGCCGCCAAAAAATAGTCCAAATACTGCGTCTTGTTTGCATCAACAAAAATCATATCATAGGTTCCATCCAGTCCTTGCAGGACTTCCAGCGCGTCGCCTTGAATAGTTTTTACGTCCAGATTGCATTTTTTAAAATTTTCTTTTGCCAAATCAAGCCGCTTGTCCCAGAATTCAATTGTTGTAAGCCTTGCGCCGGACGACGCCAGCCAAATCCCTGAGTACCCGTTTGATGTGCCGACCTCCAATATGCTGCCGCAGCCGCGCGCCAGCAGGTTCAAAAACATGCCTGTCACGCGCGGCACGTTCCAAAACTCTTTTTGTGTCAGCTCCAAATTATTTAGTATAGAGTGCATTGACCTTGTTTCCGACAACCAGAGCGCTCACGGGAACCCCGAGTACGCTTGATTTTACGATTTGTTTTGTTTTTAAATTCACGACTGTTAAAACCGGTGCGCCCGCATCGGTTATGATGCCCAGTTCTGTGCCCTCAACGGGGACAATTTGTTTTGCGAACAGGCTTTGGCCAAGCACGATTGAGTTTGTGATATTATCTGTCACGGTATCAAGCACCCGCAGCTCGTTTGCGCTCAAAATGAACAGGTTGCTGCCGCTTGCTGTCATATCAACGGGTTTGTGCGCGACCTCAACCTCGGCAATCAGCCCGACCGTGTCGTAATCAATTATCGCGAGCCGGTCGGTTGTCCGGCTTATCGTGTAGACTTTGTTGTTTGTGTAAACAATCTTTGAAACATTCGGGAACCTGCCCAAATCGCGCAGCAGATAGTTGTTGTTAAGCTCAATCGCCATAATATCGCGGGTTTTCTTGTCGTAATAAAAAAGTTTTGTCCCGTCAGCGCTGAGTGAAAGCTTTTCGCACATCCCGCTGACCTTAATCTGGCGCACAAACGTCATTGTGGAAAGATTTATGACAAAAATCTGCGCATCTTCCGGCACCGACACGTATGCCAGCTTGTTTTTTGTATCAAGAACAATTTCTTCGGGGTTGGATTTAAAGTCCAATTGTTTTATTATCCGCTCGTCTTGCAGCGAAATCACGTCCAGCGAGCGCTTGTTAAACGATGTTACCAGCAAAAACCTGCTGTCAAAAAGTTCTATATCCAGCGGCAAAGTTTTCTGGCCGATCGCCAGATTGCCCGATGTTTGGATGTTTTTGTTGCGCGAGTTTACGAAATAGAAAGTTTTGTTTGGCAAAAACGATGTTGCGCCGGGGTGAATCGCGGCCATCGGTGCTGTGCGCAGGGATTCTTCCTGAGACAGATGCAAATTCCCTTTGATACCTTTCAGGNNTCAGGCTTTCGGGGATAACAAAGTTTGGCGGTGTTAAAATATCCTGCGGCAAAAGCCCTGTGCGCACCGCTTCGGGCAAATCGGTCATCGGCGCGAACGTGTTTTGCCCGTTCTGGTTGATGACTTTCAGCAGCACAAAATCGTTGTTAAACAAAACAGCGTTGGGCCTTGTGCCAAGCTGCGGGCGGGATTCCAGCTTTTCGGGTTCAGTTATCCGCGCCGGAAAAAGCGGCATATAAACAGTGTTATCAGGCAGAACAATCAGCCCGTCAAACCGGAAATAGGTGTTGGGGAACACGGTGCTGATATATTGCCGGATGCTATCAGGCACTTGCGCGGAAAAGGCGGACAATTGTGTCAGCGCGAACATCAGCACAACCAAAAACACCGGCAGCCAGGCCGCTTTTTTGGATTTTTTGCCCGTGTTCAGTTCGTAGAGTTTTTTGTACAAATTCTTTTCCTCATCTGTCAAACTTGTCGGAGTTTTCACGGTAACTATTATAACATGGTCGCCGCGATGTGACGGCCGTGCAACCAGAGGAACACCTGCACCTTTGATTTTTACGTGCTGGCCGGTTTGGATACCGGACGGGATTTTGATTTGCGCCTCACCGTCAAGCGATTTGATTTGCAGCTCGTCGCCGAGCGCCGCTTGCGCGGGTGAGATTTCCAGCCGCGTGAAAACATTTGACCCGTCGCGTTTGTAGTAGTCGGACGGATTCACGTGGACAACAACGAACAAATCACCTGCGGGACCGCCGTTTGTGCCGGCATCACCTTCGCCTGACAAGCGCATGTTGGAGCCGTTGTCAATGCCTGCTGGGATTTTTATCTCAAGCTTGCGTTTTTTGTTAATTTTTCCCTCGCCTTTGCACGATGGGCAGGGTTTGCTGATAACCTGGCCTTTGCCGTGGCATTGCGGGCATGTGGTCAGCTGTGCGAACGAGCCAAGCGGGGTCCGCATAACGTTTTGAACCTGACCTGAGCCGTGGCATTTCGGGCAGGTGGCGGGTTTTGATCCTTTTGCCGCGCCGGAGCCTGCGCAGTCGGCGCATTGTTCAAGGTGGTCAAAGTTAAGCTCTTTTGTTATGCCAAAGACTGCCTGTTCAAAATCTATCTTGATATCAAGGCGCAAATCCTCGCCGCGCCGGGGTGCGTTCGGGTCGGAGTAGCCGAATCCGCCGCCAAACATGCTGTTCATAAAATGGTTTATGACCTCATCAAGCCCGCCGAATCCGCCGGCAAACGGGCCTCCGGTGTCAAACCCGGCGTTTTTCAGCCCGTCCTCGCCAAACCGGTCGTAGGTTGAGCGTTTGTCGTCATCCATCAGGGTTTCGTAGGCTTTGCCAAGCTCTTTGAACTTGTCTGCGGCGTCGGGTTCTTTGTTGACGTCAGGGTGCAAAACGCGCGCCTTTGTTCTAAAAGCCGATTTTATCTCGTCTTTGCCCGCGTCACGCGAGACCCCCAGTATTTCGTAGTAATCTGTCATGATGTCGCTACATTAACAAGTGCCGGGCGCAGCACCTTGTCTTTGTACTTGTACCCCTTTTGAAGTTCGTTTATAATCGTGTGTTCCGGATAATCACCGGTTGGTGTCTGCATCACCGCATCGTGAAAATTCGGGTCAAACTCTTTGCCCTCGGTTTCAATTTCTTCAAGCCCGATTTTTTGCAGCGCCTCGCGTGTCTGGCGGTGGACAAGGTTGAAGCATTCTTTTGACTGCCCGCAATCATCCAGCCCGTCAAGCGCCTTGCAGCCGCGTTCAAAGTTATCAAGGACATCAAGCATTTTGACAAGCGCTGTTTCCGTACCGTATTTGATAAGCTCCTCACGCTCTGCATCAACGCGTTTGCGGTNNAAAACCCGCCGCAAGCCGCAGGTATTGCCGGTTCAGCGCATCGTATTTTTCGTCGTTTGACGCAGCCGGTGCACCTTCAACCGGGTCATTTGCCCCTTCGTTTACACCCATGTCAGGGTCAAACGGGTTGTCGTGTTTCTTTTTACTCATGCAAATCTCCTTAATGTATATTATAACATTAAAAAAGAGCGCCCGACAAAAATTTATTATTTATTAATTATTCCTCTTCGTACTGCCTGATTGCCTTATCCAGCATAGCAATCATCCGTTCGCGCACAAATCTTGGCGAGATAACCTCGCACAGCACATCGTATCGCATCAGGCGTTTGAGCAGCACGTCAAAATCCTCGCCGCGATTGATTACAATAAGGTTGCCGTCATCATCGTGTCCGTTTGAGACCTCGCCTTCTTTGAGCCGGTAGGACTTTATCAGCGGCCCTTTTACCTTGAAGATAACCGTTGTGGCGAGCTTTTGCTGGGCGTAGGCTGAGACCGGCAGCTGCTCAATATCTTTGATGGCTTTGAGCGGAACCTCAACTATCCGGTTTTGATAAAACACCCTAAATCCTACTTTGTGCTTATAAAACTTCAACTCCACAGGCACGCAAAACATCAGCCGTTTCTCATTGTTGTCGTTGTCTGTGTAGGTAATATTTAATTTGAAACCGTCATCGCAGTACTGCATGTACTTTTTCAGCTGCTCGTTCAATTCCATATCAAACAGGTCGGAGATTGTTTTTGTTTCTTCGCCGTAATGGAATTCCAGCGTTTTAAAGAAGTCCTCAAAGCGCTTTTTGGATTTGCCTTCGGGCATAATATCCATGGCGGACTTAAACAGGCTGATAGCCTTGGCATCGTCTGCGGTGAGCTCTATCTTGTAGGGTGAGTGCAGCAGGTAATAATGGTTTTTGCGTTTTTCAATCCCGACACCGAGAATTTTCAGTGTATTGAGGTATTTGTGCAGCGTCACCTGCGCGTTGGCCTCATCTTTGCAGAACTCTTTGAACAGGTCAACAACTTCGGTGTAATGAGGTGCCCGGCCGCTTGTCAAAAGCTGCAGGAACCGAAACATCAATATGCAAGAATCGTTTTGTTTTTTACTCATATTGCTGCCTCATTTGTTTAAGTTTTTTGACAAATTCAGCCTTAAACTCTTGCGGGTACAGAACCTTGCAATCCCCGCCCATAGCGAGCAGCCGCTGGGTTATATCAAATGTGTTTGACGATGTGATTTCAAGCAGTGTTTTGCCGTTTTCGGTGTTCAAAATCTTGACGCATCCGTCGGGTTCGGGGATATCGCTGCCCGTTAACTCAAGCCCGACGGTAATCTCCTCCAGATTGCCGGCGATTGCTTTTGGCTTGACGGAGGCGATTTTTATGATCCGGTTGACCAAAAAGCAGCCGTAATTTTGGTGTTCAATAGATGTGCCGTAGATATAGAACATGTTGTTTGTGTACTCAACGCGCTGCGCGATAAGCTCAACCAGAATCTGGCCCGAGTGCGGCGAGTTGTACTCAATAATAATTTGGTTTTGGGCTTCGGCGTGGTCTGTCAGCTCGGTCAAAAGGTCAGGGTCAATACCTTTCAGCACGGACTTTTTCTCCATGATTTCGGCGGCGTTTTCGCAGTCAATATGCTTGATTATTTTGCGCAGAAACTTCTCCACAATAATCAGCTCGTGCACCGACAGCACCTTTGAAAGATGTTTGTAAGTCTTCATCAAATCATTAAACTGGTCTTCTGACACCTTCATTTTGAACGGTGTTTTTGCTATTGAGAATTTCGTAACCTTGTTCTCGCGTGTTTTGACAATCTGGCAGCCAATTTTTTCAAGCGAGTACATATAGATACGAACCGCATCGGATGAGAGTTTTTCCTGCTTTTTCAAATACGGGTGGTTGATGATATACTCGCGCATCTCATCAATAGACTTTGGCGATTCCACAAGAAAAGAGAACAGCAAAAGCGACTTGAACGCCGTAAAAGACATCAAGTTATAAGTAATCTTTTTACTCCTTGCAAATTCTTTCATGTATACATTATACAACAAAGCATGCCAGAGGCAAGAATACATTATTTTGTCAAGAAAAAAACCGCAAAAGCGTTACGTAATTTCATTAAGTTAACTTCATTAAAATTGTAAACACGAATTTTTTCTTGAAGTCATGGCGGTCATGGTCAATTGTAAATCTTTTGCCGGATTTCTTTACTTGCTTGTCATGCCGCGTTCATAATAGGATGATTTTGGAGGTGATGGCGCAGATTAGGGATTAGGGTCCAGGGAAAAAAGAAAAAGAAACAGAGAATAAGGTTTTTAACCCTCTTATTCTCTGTTTTTTTAACGGAAAAATATGATATACTTATTGTTATGGACAAGTTTGCTTTTTTTGCCAGATTAACGGATGCGGTTGTTGTAACAGATGACAA
Organism: Cyanobacteria bacterium UBA947; assembly: GCA_002293275.1. Classification (GTDB taxonomy): domain Bacteria; phylum Cyanobacteriota; class Vampirovibrionia; order Gastranaerophilales; family Gastranaerophilaceae; genus UBA947. Next base: position 8,500 of record DBCX01000049.1, read on the forward strand.
GTATGATATCGTTTACAAAAACAACATATTTAATCGCAGTTTTGAGGATTTTGTTGATTTAAAACGGTTTTCGCACCGGTTGAGTTTTGAGCTTTGCCCGCTGGACAGTGAGAACCCGCAGAGCTGGTCGCCGATTTATCACGCACTGCAATCAAAGGAGGACTTTTTTGCGCGTGTGATGCTGGAAGATCCGCTCAAATACTACGATTTGTCCGCGGTAAAACTCAACAACCAAACCGCGCTTATTTTTCACGAGGTGACAAGCGCTGTTTTATCGGAAAACCTGAAAGAGGAGAACGAGCAAATCCGGCGCGATTACGACAAACTTGTCAAGGAGAACGACGATTTGCAAAAGATTCGCCAAAAGGCGCAATCTCAGGCGATTCGGATTGCGCTTGTAAATAATATTTCAAACATTATCCAGGAATCAATGGACGCGTCCGAGATTTTGAACTCGGCGTTGAAGGAGCTGTCAACAATGCTCGGTGCGTACAAAAGTTATTGGAGCCCGGATGCTGTGGAGCCAAAAATCAGCGTCAGCAACTGTTTTGTGGAAGATATCGGGCAGACGGTGATGAAGGTGGCGGTGCCGGTGCACGACAGCGGCGCACTCGTGTTCTTGATTCGCCAAAAGCGCGAATTGGTTGAAGAGATAGAGGTTTTAGAGGCCGTGAGCGCTCAGCTGGCGGTCGCGCTGTCGCGCGCGCAGCTTCAGCTGCAGCTGATAAACTCGGAGAAAATGGCGTCGCTTGGCCAGCTTGTTGCGGGTGTTGCGCACGAAATCAACACCCCGCTTGCGTCCATCAAATCCAACAACGAAATCGCCCGTAAGCTGCTTGCCCAAAACGATACCAAACTTTTGAGCCAGATGAACGAACTTGATTTTGAGGCGATAAACAGGATTAATAATATTGTCACGTCGCTGAAAAAGTTTGTGCGGCTTGACGAGGCGCAGCTGCAGGAGGCGGATTTGAACAGTGAGCTGGACTTGACGCTGGAGCTTATCCGGCATGAGACAAAAAATCGGATTGAGGTGGTGAAAGATTACGGTAAAATCCCCGCGATAAAATGTTTTCCGAATATGCTCAATCAGGTTTTCACAAATATATTAATAAACGCGGCGCAATCTATTGAAAACAAGGGCAAGGTGACGATTTGTACGCGCACGGCGGGCGAAAATATAGCGATTTCAATAAAAGATACGGGCTCAGGTATTGACAAATCAAGCCTGGACAAGATTTTTGACGCAGGTTTTACCACAAAGGGCGTTGGGGTAGGCACAGGGCTGGGTTTGGCTATTTGTAAAAAAATTGTTGATAAACATAAAGGTAATATAACTGTCAAAAGCGAGCCCGGAAACGGCAGTGAATTCACTGTTTTGCTGCCTTTGTAAACTTTCTTTAAAAATTTGCCAACCTAACTATTGAAGTTATCTGAAAAATAGTGTATAATAAAAAGTGTAAGGAATACAATAAATCTTCGGTTAAGGCTGCTGCATAAATAAAAGGTCACCGGTGTGGTTTAAAGAAAACTTTACAAAGCGAAACAATTTAGCAATAATCCGGAAGAAAAAAACTTTATAAAAATGTAGTGTGTAAGAAAATTGTAGTGGAGAAATTTAGATGACAATTAGTGTGACAGGTAAAAAGAAACAGGTTAAGAAAAGCTTTGAGGAGCTGCTGGCGGATTTACGCGTAAGCAATTCCGAGAAGGTGCGTTACAATGCGGCGCGCGTTTTGGGCGAGATGGGCGATTCCAAAGCTGTTGAGCCGTTGATTGACGTTTTAAAGAACGACAAGAACGGGTCGGTGCGCTTGTATGCGGCTCGTGCGCTGGGTGAACTCGGCGATTGCGCGGCGACGGTGCATTTGATTGAATCGCTGCGTGAGGACAGAAACGTTGATGTCCGCGTCAGAGCGGCACGTGCGCTTGGCCGTTTGGGCGGTGCGATTGTTGTTGAGCCGCTTGTTGAAGCGTTGAATGACGAAAACCCGCAGGTTTGCATCACCGCAACCGACGCGCTGATTGAGATTGGCGATGTTGCGACAGATGCGCTTATGGAATCGCTTGACCATACAAAAGTCAATGTGCGATGCGATGCAACGCGCGCGCTTGGCGAAATCGGCAACAAAAAAGCCGTTGACAAAGTGATTAATATGCTTGGCGACGAATGGGTGAACGTGCGGATTTACGCGGTTACATCGCTTGGCAAACTTGGCGAGCAAAAGGCTGTTCCGTCGTTGATTGAAGTTATGCAAAAACGCGACGAGAACGAATTGGTTCGTGCGGGTGCCGCAGCTGCGCTGGGTGTGCTGCGTGACCAGCGTGCGTTGATGCCGCTGCGTGAGCTCATTATGGAAGCTGAGGAACTCGGTGAACTTGAAGACACCGCGCTAAAATCGTTCAAAAAGATTATGGCGGCAAACTGGCAGTCAATCCCGGGCGGTAAAAAACCCGCGATGGCGTAGCGATTGCCGGCAATCACAGTAATAAAAAAAGACCGCCTCGGCGGTCTTTTTATTTCCTATTTTCCTTATTTTCTAACGTTTCCTTTTATTTTCCTTATTGATTTTCTAACGATTATGCGATGAAGTTTGTTCCGAATCTGCTTGCGCCGTGGAAGAAAGACTGCTGCATCATCCCGACAAGTGTCTTTTTGACGACGAACTTTTTGTTGAGGTTAACCTCGCTCAACGCCTGCGCTGATTGTTTGTATTTTTCTGCTGCATCACAAAATAGTAGCTGACTTGCCATATCTTTATCCTCTCTTCGTTTTTAAATCTCTCTTATGTTTATATAAACAAATTTTCCCAAAATTTATTGACTTTTTATATTCAGTTTATATACTTTTTGTTACATTACTTTACAAAATTAAAGAATCATGGACCAAGTGTCGTATTATAGAGGGTATTAGAGTAATTTAAATCAGGAGAACAAATTATGGTTGACGCAATTGGTGCAGAACGGGTAAATAAACTAAGAGAATTGGAGCTGCAAAAGCAGATGCAGCAGCAGCAAGCACAAAAAGCTGCGCAGCAAAAAGAAGGTGAGGCTGCGCCGGTACCAAAGGGTGTGCAGGAGGTATCGCAGGCAATGGCGGCGTCGCAGAACGATGCGGTGCAGTATCAAGCGCAGCCGGGCAGCGCAGAGGCGCTCACCGCGCAGCCAAACCAGATGCAAACCAATGTTGTTGCGGTTCAAGAGGCCGATGAGATAATGAAAAACGAAGAATTGAAAACGCAAGATAAGACGATTAGAGCGGAAGAGCCGCAAGAAGAGTCAATTGTTGCGCCGGAAGCACCGCCGGAAGTCGGCGCGGTGAAAACCGAGGACACAACAGGCGATGTCAAAGAAAAAACTCCGGAAAGCCCTGCCAGCCAGGCAGCACCGCCGAAAGCGCCGGCAAAACCTGATGCGCCGGAAACCAAAGAGGAAGAACGCATAAAAGATCCGGGCAAAGCCGAGGCCAATATCAGTGCGGATGCGCAGGAGCTGCTAAGACGCAAAGAGCGCAAAGGCATACCGCCGCAGTAATATTTAAAAAACAGGGCCGAGAGGCCCTGTTTTATTTGTTATACAACCACTTTTACCAGCCCGTTTGGCATATCAACGTTCCGGCCGAGCTTTGTTGCGATTTCCAGCGCAAGCAGCTGCGCGATAACTGTCACGCAAAACGCTTTTACTATCTGGCTTTCGCACGATATGTTCAGGTTGAACTTTGTTTTCACCTGCGGGTTTGCGTTACCGATGAGTACGAGGTTTGTTTCGTAATCAGCGAAAATTTTGTTGAGGTTTTTTATCGCCTGGTGTTTCAAATCACCTGTTTCAACGCAGATGAGCGGAATTTTTTTGTTGTTGAGCACCGCGACGTGGCCGTGCATAAATTCGCCCAAAATTGCGGCGTTGGCGTTGATGTAAGAGGTTTCACGGACTTTCAGCGCGGTTTCCTTCGCGATTGCGTAGGATGTACCTTCGGCTGATACTGCGATACTTTCGGATTTTGCAAGGAACAGCGCCGCCTCTTTGATTTCAGGCCGCAGCGCAAGCGTGGCATTGAGTTTTTCCGGCAGGGTTTCTATCTGGTCCAGATAAGGATTGATGTCAACATCGTTTATTGCTGCGTATTTGAACGCGAGCAGGGCCATGCACAGCAGCTGCGCGGTGAAGGTTTTTGTTGCGGCGACGGATTTTTCCTCACCTGCGAGCAGGTTGATTTTGTAATCCGCTGATTTCCAGATGCTTGAATCCTTTTTATTAGTCACAGCAAGGGTTTTCAGGCCGTATTCTTTGACGCGTGCCATCGCCTGATTTGTGTCGGTTGTTTCGCCGGATTGGGTTATGAAAACGTACAAAACATCGTCACTGTGTGCGATTTCAGGTTGGAGCAAAAACTCGCTTGAATAAATCGCGCGCGCTTGAAGGTGTGCGACGCTTCCGAGCAAATCCGCCCCGAACCACGCACTGTGGTAGGACGAGCCGCTTGCCACGATAACGATTTGGTTGATACCTTTTGGCACCTCAAAGTCAATCCAGCCGTTCTCGCGGATATAGGTGTTCAAAATCGTGCGCATCGTGTGCGGCTGCTCATAAGCTTCTTTTTCCATTTCAGATGTTTCTTGTTGTTTTCTGAGTATCATAGCATCTCCTTTAATATTTCATTAATTGTCTGCGGGTTGGCGCGGCCTTGAGTTTGTTTCATAACCTGCCCGACGAAGAACCCGAAAAGCTGTGTCTTGCCTGACTTGTAGGCAGCAACTTGTTCAGGGTTTTCGGCAACTATNNCACAAAGAACCCGAAAAGCTGCGTCTTGCCTGCTTTGTAGGCGGCAACCTGTTCGGGGTTTTCAGCCGCGATTTTTTGTATAATTTCTTTTAGCGCGCCTGCGTCTGATATTTGGCTCAAACCCTTTTCCTCAACGATTTGCGACGCTTTTTTGCCATCGCGCAGCATATCAATCACGATTTGTTTGCCGATGTTGTTGGAAATCGTGCCTTTTTCAATCAGGGTAATAAGTTCGGCCAGATTTTGAGGCGTTAATTTTGTCTGGTTAATTTCAAGTTTTTCTTCTTTGAGATAGGCGGCGATTTCGCCGGTGAGGAAGTTTACGGCTGTTTTTGGGTTGGTGCCGGCGTTTAAAACTTCGTCAAAAAACAGGGCAAGGTTCATTTGTTCAACGATTACGCCTGCATCGTAATCGCTCAGGCCAAGCGCTGTGTAGCGTTCGCGTTTTTGTTCGGGAAGTTCCGGCATTGCCAAGCGGATTTTTTCAACCCATTCGCGCGAAATTTCAAGCGGTATAAGGTCTGGTTCCGGGAAATACCGGTAATCGTGAGCATCTTCTTTGCCGCGCATAGAGCAGGTTATGCCGGCGTTGTCGTCCCAGAGCCGGGTTTCCTGCACAACTTTGCCGCCTTCTTCAACGATGTCAATTTGGCGGTCTATTTCGTACTCAATTGCGCGTTGGAGCGCGCGGAAACTGTTCACGTTCTTGATTTCGGCGCGGGTGCCGTATTCTTTTGAGCCGCGCGGCATAACAGAGATGTTCGCATCGCAGCGCATTGAGCCTTCTTCAAGGTTGCCGTCGCACACGCCGATATAGCGGACAATGTTGCGCAGCGTCTCCATAAACTCTTTTGCCTCGTCGGAAGAGCGCATATCAGGCTCGGAGACAATTTCCAGAAGCGGTGTCCCGGCACGGTTAAGGTCAACGAGCGAGTAGCTTGAGCCTGCAAGCCCGTCAGCGCCCGCGTGGACGAGTTTTCCGGCGTCTTCTTCAAGGTGCGCGCGGGTGATACCGATTACCTTGCCGTTTGAAAGCTTCAGGCTGCCCTTCGCGCAAACCGGTTCGTCATATTGCGAAATCTGGTAGCCTTTGGGCAGGTCCGGGTAGAAATATTGTTTGCGGTCAAACTTGCACCGCGCAGGGATTTCGCAATTGAGTGCGAGCCCGGTTAAAATCGCCATGTTCACAACCTCTTTGTTCAAGACCGGCAAAACGCCCGGCATTCCAAGGGTTATGGGGCAGGTTTGGGAGTTGGGTTCCGCGCCAAATTTTGTGCTGTCCGGTGCAAAAATCTTTGACTCTGTTTTTAGCTGCGCATGGACTTCCAGCCCTATTACTACTTCGTATTTTTCCCTCATAAAAACATTATACCATAAATATATCAAGTAACTGCCGATGTAATTTTACGTTGTGAACACGGATGTAGTCGGCTTTTGGCGCGTATGCGTGCAGTGCGGCCGTGAAAATATCTTTTGTATCGTTATCGCCATCTTGAATATTGAGCAGCCGTTTGCGCGAAACACCGAGCATAACGGGACAGCCGAGCCCGTAAAGTTCTTCCAACCGCCGGATGATTTCAAAATTCTGCCCGCGCGTCTTGCCAAAGCCGATGCCCGGGTCAACGATGATATTTTCTTGCGCAATTCCACAAGAATTAATCCTTGCGGATAACTCCAAATACATATTGTCAATATTGCTTGCGTGCGAGCAGATAATGACCGTTGCGCCGGTGTCCGCGATGGTTTTTGCCATCTGGGGGTCGTGCGTCAGCCCTGAAATATCGTTTATTATCCGAACCCCGCATTTGAGGCACTCGCGCGCAACCTCGGCCGAGCGCGTGTCAATGCTTAAAACCGTATCCGGCTGGGTTGACGCAATCCAGTCAAGCATGGGCAAAAGGCGTTCTAACTGCTGCTTTGCCGGCACTTGCACGAACCCCGGGCGTGTTGATTCTGCGCCAATGTCAATAATATCAGCGTCCGCAAGTTCGCCGAACCGCTTTTTGGCGCTTTCCAAATCAGGATACCCGTCGGAAAATGAGTCGTCTGTGAGGTTCAAAATTCCGGCGATTTTTGTTGCGCCGGCGCGCCGCGCCGGCGCAAACGAGAGTTTTGACAGCCCAAACTGCTGGTTTTGCAGCTTGTCGGCGATTTTGTCCAGCTGCGATTGTGAGCCGCCAAGGATTACATCGGTTTTTTCGGTTTTGTTGACAAGCACATCGCGGTGCAGCGCGCAATCCGCNNATCCGCGCCAACAGACAGCGCCGTCTGTTTTAAAATATTTGCCTGCGGCAGCGTCAAATCGTAGATTTTCACGTTGCGGTATCGGTATTTGTCAGCGGCCGCGCCAACATACGCCCCGTCAAACCCTATTTTGCCAAGCTCGGCTTCAATATCCGCGTTAATTATATCTTTCAAAACAAAATCGTGCATAGACCCAATCTAGCACGATTTTGATGTTTTTTCAATTGTTGTTATGCTGCGATTTTGTCGCCGCCAAGAACTTCGCAAGCTCCGAGCGCCAAATCGAAAGTGTTGTTAGCGCCTTTCAATTTTTCTTCTATGTCGCGCACGCCGTTGCCGTTCTTATCTGTAAGCGAGATTTTAAGCCCGGTTATCGCACCTGCGATAGGCAGCCCGTTTCTGAAAACACCTTTTATAACAGAGTCGCTTTCATTTGTGAGTTTTGAAAACGCGATTATATTGTCTTGTGCAAATTTTATGGCATCTGAGCTGAATTTCACAAACTTCTTAGGTAAGATGACATTTGCGTACCAGCCGGCTTTTCTTGCACCCGATGACACTGCATCTGTAACAGGTTTTGCCAATTCGCCCGCTGATTTTGTCAGTTTACCTACCAGTTTATTCAACATCTGATTGTCAAGCACTTTTGTCAAGCGTCCGCCCGCGATGGCGCCGACTGTCGTCAGGATAAGCACCGGCGCTACATTGCTGCCTTTTTTCTTGGTCAACGTGTATTGCTCCTCAAGTTTACGCTGCACATTTGCGCTGTCTGCGCGTCCAAATGAGATTGCCTGAATGCCTGCCATATCTACCTCCTGATTTTTTTAACACATCTACCTATAATAATACCGCTAAATATAAAATTTGTCATCATGCAAGTACATGCTTAACAAATCGTTACGTTTGGCCAGCTCGCGCTCGATTTTGTTCAATGTGCTGAACTTGTTGTTCACCCACAACGGCGCAACAAGCGTTTTTGACAGCCCGCTTGCAGCCAGCCTGTGCACAATAATATCATTCGGCAGCTCACCCACAAAATCGCAAACGAGCTGCACATACTCGTCCTCTGATAAGTAGTAGTACGGTATTTTGGCCAACTGCGCGCCTTCAAGCGCGCACAGCATGTGGATTTTGACCCCGTCAACTTTTAGCCGTTTAAGCTCGCGTGCGGTATGCATCACCTGATCGTGAGTTTCAGGCAGCCCCAAAATCACGTGCGCGCAAACCTTTATCCCGCGCGCTTTTGTGAGCTGTACCGCATTTTCAAAGCACGCAAAATCATGCCCGCGCCTCATCCACTCCAACGTCTTGTCATTGGCCGATTGCAGCCCGTATTCCAGCCAGGTATAATTGTCAAGCGCCGCAATCATATCCAGTTTTTCCGCATCAACGCAGTCCGGCCGCGTCCCGATTGAAATCCCGACGACCTCATCGCGCACAAGCGCCGCGCGGTAAATCTTTTCAAGCTCTTCAACCGGCTTGTTTGTGCCCGAGTACGCCTGAAAATATGCCAAAAACTTCCTTGCGCCGAACTTTTCACCCAAACTTGCCGCGCCGGCTTCAATCTGCTCTTCAATTGAAAGCAAATTTGAATGCGCACGCGAAAAGCTGCCCTCCTCGCAAAAAATACATTTGCCGTGCGGGCACGAAAAACCGGCGTCAAGCGTTATCTTGTAAACCTTTTCGCCGAAGACCCCGCGCAGATGCTCGCTAAACTTAATCACTGTCTTTATCAGTTATCGGATAAACGTAGTGTTCACCGCAGTTTGGGCAGATGACTTCCTGCTGTTTGCCGTCTTCTAAGATAACCACCTCAAAAAGCGTTTTGCAGCCTGATTGTGTGCATCTTATCGCCCAGCCCGGTCTTACTAATTTTGCCATTTCTTCTCCTTTTTTTTTAAAATAATAGCACGAATTTACACCGGTGGCAAGTCGCCCTTCACCTCGGCAATCACATCGCTTTCCAGCTCAAACGCTTTGTGCAGGGCTTTCAGCGCCTTTTGCGCCTCAACTTTGTCAACAAGACAGCTGATTTTTATCTCGCTCGTTGAAATCATTAAAATATTAATCCCCTGCTGCGCGAGCGCATCAAACATCATCGCCGCAATACCCGGCCGGTCAATCATTCCGGCGCCGATTATGGAAACCTTTGCCACATTATCGCTGATTTCAAAATCCTTGAAAATTTTACCGACAATCTCGCCGGTTTTTGCCGCATCGCTGCTGCTGACGGTGAATGCGATGTCGTTGGTTTCGTTTTTGTCGCCGTACGATTGGATAATCATATCCACCGAAACACCCTGTCCTGCAAGCTCACCAAACAGTTTCGCTGCGTTGCCGGGTTTGTCGGGGACATTCATCACGACAACTCTTGATTGTGACAAATCCGTCGCAACGCCTGTCACAGCTTTGTGTATTTCCATTTTTTCAACTCCTGTTATTAAGGTACCCAAATCTTCTTTAAAACTGCTTCTGACCCGCATCGGAACGCCGTAATGCTTCGCGATTTCAACGCTTCGGGGGTGCAAAACTCCCGCGCCCGCGTGCGCCAGCTCAAGCATCTCGTCGTACGAGACCATATCAAGCTTTGATGCGTTCGGTACAATCCGCGGGTCGGTCGTGTAAACCCCGTCCACATCGGTATAAATATCGCATCTGTCCGCGCCGAGCGCCGCAGCGAGTGCAACAGCCGAGGTATCCGAGCCGCCGCGGCCAAGCGTTGTTATCTCGCCGTCGTCTGTGACACCTTGAAACCCTGCAACAACAATAATTTTCCCCGCTGCCAGCGCCTGTTCCAGTTTTTTGGTCTTAATTTCTTTAATCCGTGCTTTTGCGTGCACATCTTCTGTCATAATCCCGATTTGCATCGCGTTAAAGCTCACCGCATCGGCGCCCGCGGCCTTTATCGCTATCGCCAAAAGCGCAATTGAAACCCCCTCGCCAGTTGACAAAAGCATATCCATTTCGCGCTCATCAGGCTCCGCACAAAGCTCTCTGGCCTGTTTTACCAGCAAATCAGTCGTGTGACCCATCGCAGACACAACTATCACAACACCGTGCCCGTTTTTTTGTTCTGCAATCGCGCGCTTGGCAACATTTTTTATCTTTGAGGTATCAGCAACGGACGTCCCGCCGAACTTTTGCACAACTATGGTCATAACTTGCTCTCCACAAACGATTGCAGCTCCTCAACCTCTTTGGTTTTCGGCATCTTGCGCAGTTTGTAGCGTGCATCGCTGAACTTTTCCTTCTCAATCAAATATTTCACATAATCCTGCTGCGCCTGAAGATACATAGGGTTCTTTTCAATTGCCTCGTCAAAATATTCGCATCCGCGCTCAAAATCGTTGATTTCCGCGTAGGATTTTGCCAGATAATAGCATTGCAGCGCATCTTTTTCCTCAGTAACGTTGCTGTTAAGCAAATCTATCGCACCTTGAAAATCGCCGCGGTTGTAGGCTGTTATGCCTTTGACCAAATCGCTGTTCCCGCCGGTTGAGGTGGCGCCGTCCAGCGCATCGCACAGCGTAAGCCGCTCACGCAGCACAAGGTCAGAAGGTCTGATTTTTAGCCCCTCAACGATTTTTTCGCGTGCCGCATCGTACTCGCCAAACCTTATAAACGCGTCAGCCCAGCCCAGATACAGCTCCTCACCGTTTAGGTTCCTGTCAAACGCAGACTGAAAATATCCCAGCGCCGTCTGCCGCTCGCACCTTTGCGCGTAAATCTTGCCTAAAAGCACGTAAGGACCTTGCATATCAGCAAACAATTCAATGGATTTTTTGCAATAAATTTCGGCGTTTTTATAATCGTCCGACTCATACTTCAAAAGCGCGTATTCATAAGTGTTTATCCCGTCAGGATGGGTTTTGACAAGTTTTTCCAAAACCGAATTAGCCATGCTGTGATCATCCAAATACTTGTGCGAAAGCCCCAAAAGCAGTTGCGCCATACGGTTTTTCGGGTTCAACTGCACCGCAAGTTCCAGTTTTTCACGCGCCTGATCATAATGACACAACTTTAACAGCGCCATACCGAGCCCCGCGATGACGTCAGGGTGCATCGGCCGCAGCCGGTCAGAGTTTTCAAACGCCTTGCGCGCGTTGTCAAAGTCCTCCGTCAAATACAGCACAAACCCCAGCTTTGCCCAAATATCCTTGTCATTCGGGTTCATATCAGCAGATTTTTGATACGCGTCCCTCGCGTTTTGCCAATCGGACATTTTATCGTACGCCACACCCAAATACTTATACACAAGCGCATCCGGCGTTGTCACCTGGAGCAAAAGATTCTTTGCCTCCTCATATTTTTCTTGTGAGATGAGCTTTTTGGCCAGGTTAACCCCCGCAACTGACGGCAGAGCAGGTGTTATAGCCTCTTTTGTATAATCTTCCACACTTTTTGCTAAATTCCTAATCTTTTCCATTATTTTTTGCAAATAATCACTCATGATACAATTGTACCATGAACGAAAATGAATTTCTAACCAAAGTTGCAAATACGATTAAATCTGTCCGTTACGGAAATTTGAGCGCGCGGCTGGAACCGGTCAAAGGCTACGAGGACCTGACAGTCAGCATCAACCGGATGATAGAAACCCTGAACGATCGCGAAAAAATGATTACCGAGTACCAAAGCGAGCTCCAACGCCGCCTGCAGCGCGAAAAAGACTTCATCGCCGCGCTCACGCACGACCTGAAAGTCCCGATTGTTGCCCAAAATAATATGGTTGATTTTCTGCTGGAAGGTAAATTTGACGAAATAACGGGCCGCCAGCGCACAGCGCTGGAAAATATGCAAACCTCCGGCCGCGCGCTTTTTAAGATGGTCCAAACCCTGCTTGAAACCTACAAGGTCAACGAAAACGGCGTTCAAATCATAAAAGAAACGATTGAGCTGAAACCCTTTATTGACAGGATTATCGCGCAGATGCCGCCTTCCGGGTTCAAAATCACGGCATCTTACAAATGCAAAACAGCTGACGCCGACCCGTTTGCCCTGGAGCGCGTGCTGAAAAACCTTATCGCAAACGCCCTGACACACGGCCAGACAGACGTTGAGGTCAAAACAAGCAAGCTCAAAGGGTTTGTCAAAATCTGCGTAATTGACCGCGGCGCCGGCGTTTGCGCGCAGGACGCACAAAAGATTTTTGATAAATATTACCACGCGAGCAAAAAACGTACCAGCACCGGGCTTGGTCTTTACCTGTCACAGCAGCTTATCCGCGCGCACGGCGGCGAGATTACGCTTGTCCAGTCAAACGGTACCGAGTTCTGTATCAAACTTCCGGCTTAAACCGCGGTTGTCTGATACATTCCAACTGACAACCTACATTTGCCCCCGCTTCTGATCAATAAAAAATTTGCGCATATTTTCGTTTATATGCACGTTTTGCAGCGCGATGTGATATTTTTGTACATTTGCAATGTTTTGTGTTTCTTCCAATAAATCTCTTTCCTGCGGCCGGGCAACGTGCTTTTTGTCATGTACCCCCCCGCCGGTTTTACCCCCGGATTTTTTCTCAATAATCCTGTCCACAATCTCGTCAAGGTTTGCACCGCTCACACCGAATTGACCTGCCACCTGCGACACCGTTGCGCCCTGCGGCAGCGTGTAAAGCCATTTCAACGTCATCTTGTCGCCCGCCGAAAGCCGCGTCACACCCTTCAAATGCGGTGTGAACATTATATCTTCCCTGTTCGGGCTGTGCCCGAGCCCGAGCGCGTGCCCTATTTCGTGCAAAATCGTGTGGTACACCTCATCCTCGCTCATATAATCGCTGTGAACCGCGCCATCCGTGAGCCCGATTGACACCTCCGCCCCGTAGAGCCTGTTGCCGGCGTCAAAACTAAACACGCAGTGACCCAAAGCCTTGCGCTCAACGCGTTTCCACTCAATATTTATTTGCGAATCGTATAGCGAGCCCACATGCTGAAAATTTATCTTGCCGCCTGCGGCCGCCTGCCACTCGCTGCACGCACGTTTTACCATCTGCCGGTACGCGTAATCCTCGCCCTGCTTTGAATAGAAGTTCATCGGCGCCGTATAAACCTTCAACGACGACGACGGCCAGCGCATTATCGCGCCGTTTTTCAAAGACTGTGACACGTAGGTTTTATATTTCATGTTTTCATTGTATCATATTTTTTAAGGAGGAAAACTCATGAATGTAATGAAAATGATGCAGCAGGCACAAAATATCCAAAAAAGACTTAAAGAAACGCAAGAGGAGCTGGCAAACACCGAGATAACCGGCGAAAGCGCAGGCGTTGTCGTCACATGCGACGGTCAAGGTAAGTTTAAGTCAATAAAAATCCCGTCAATTGAGGGGATGGACGCCGAAATGCTTGAAGACGTGATTGCTGCCGCGATAAAAAGCGCAAGCGACAAGGCAACCAAACTGATGGATGAAAAAATGAAGGCCGCAACCGGCGGAATCAGTATCCCGGGACTTTCATGATTTATCCCAAGTCCGTTGCAACGTTAATAGAGCAGTTTCAAAAATTCCCGTCCGTGGGCCCGAAAAGCGCGCAGCGGATGGCGTTTTATCTGTTGAGAATGCCGCAAAACGAGGTGGAGAAATTTGCGCAAGCCATAATTGACGCCAAAGCCAACACCCGCACATGTGAAGTGTGTTTCAACCTGTCAACTGACAGCCCGTGCAGCATTTGCGCCTCATCCGGCCGTGACAAATCAACAATCTGTGTCGTCGCAGAGACAAAAGATCTCATCGCGGTTGAAAAAACCAACGAATACAAAGGGCTTTACCACGTTTTGCAAGGTCTAATCTCGCCAATGGACGGCATCGGCGCGGATGATATCCGCATAAAAGAGCTGCTGACGCGCCTTACAGACGACGGCGTCAAAGAAATTATTCTTGCGCTCAACCCCTCTGTTGAGGGCGAGGCGACCAGTCTTTATTTGGGCAAACTTATCAAACCGTTCGGGATAACGGTTTCGCGGCTTGCGTTCGGGCTGCCGGCGGGCGCGGATTTGGAATATGCGGACGAAATCACGCTCGCCCGCGCAATTGAGGGCCGCCGCGAAATCTGAAAATTCGTATGAACGCACGATGTTTTTTGCATGGTTTTTTAATAATATGTCGTTATGGGCAAGCCCTAACCTCCTGAAATATCCTGATTGGTTAAGATATGGAAAGGGGGTGGTTAAATTGATATTCACAACATGTGAAAAAGAGCTATTTCTTATCTTGATGATAATCGTAGCTCTTAAAGTAACCAAATAGGGGCTTTTAATGGGGCAAGCGTGAACTTGCTCCGCCCTTGTATTCTCATTATAACTCAAAAAATTTCAATTTCAAGTGGTTTATTTGCGTTTTTCAAACCTAATATCATAACCGAGGATTTCGGTTATTGTACGGACTTCTTCAAATGGTATGGTTTTACGGCGAAGTTTTTGCGAAAGATTTGAAACAGTAGTTCCGCGTTTTTCTGCTAATTGGCTCATTGTTATATTTTCTTTTGCCAGTATGGATTTTATATCTTCTCTTATGCTCATATATTTAATATTGTATATTTTTATTTAATAGTTGACAAATTTGCCCAATCGCTGTAAGATATTTGTATTAATAAGTCAAAATTTAGTTAAATTAATACAAACGACGTTAAGAAAGGTTAAGAATGGACTTTGAAACCGAAGGCAAATTTATTGAACTGCAAGCCCTATACGAAACCCTGCACAACGCACTGCATTTTTCCGTCGGCAACAAAGACAACCCTGACGCAGGCCACCTGATTTGTTTATCAGACATAATTCTGGAAAAATTTGAAAATTTCCCTGATTAGACTAACCGATTAACGAAAAAAACAATGACAAAAGGCCGGCCGATTTTAAGATAGCCCGCAGAAGCCCGCGCTTGAGCTCTTTGTTTGCATGCACAGGAACAGTTAATTTTGCATCTTCACCATCTTTGGCGTAAATATGATGCGATCCGTTAACACGTTTAAGCCGCCAGCCGTTCTCTTCCAGAATTTTACAAAGTTTTTTACCGGTTATGTTTTTATAATGCAATTCTAATTATCTCATCATATTGTTCCGGCATATCAACCGAAAACCAGCCCTCTATTGCCTCGGTTATATTTTTACGGATTTCATCAATAGTGTCGCCTTGCGTAAAGCAGCCCTTTAATGCGGGTACTTCCGCCCAATAACCGTTATCTTCTTTATGTACCACAACGTCAAAATTCATAACTTCATTTTACAACATCATCAGAAGATTTTCAAGTGGGGCTAACTTCCAGCTTGTAGCCGCCGCCGTAGACGGTTTGGATATATTTTTTGCCACCGGTGATTTTATTCAGCTTTGTGCGCAAATGCCGGATATGCACCCGTATCGCATCCACATCGTCGTCTTCCGAGTAACCCCAAACCTCTTTTAAAAGCTGCGCGGTCGGCACAATTGTCCCGTGGTTTTGGAACAGCAGATTAAAAATCTCAAACTCAATCGGCGTTAACTTTGCCGTGCCCTGACCGATCTTTACCTCGTAAGTTTCAGGCAGAATCGTAACCTCACCCAGAGTTAAAATCTCCTTGGTACACGCGGATTTTGGCAGCTGGTTTGAGCGTTTCAACAGCGCGCGCACCCGCACCTGCAATTCTTCAATCTCAAACGGTTTGACCAGGTAGTCGTCAACGCCCGTGTCAAAGCCCTTCACCTTGTCGCTCACCTGCGAAAGCGCCGTCAGCATTAAAATCGGCGTGTTAATATCGGTTTTTCTGATGCGCTGCGCCACTGTGAACCCGTCAACCTCCGGCATCATCACATCCAGCACCACAAGCGCGGGTGATTCCTGCTTGAACAGTGCAAATCCCGTTGTACCGTCAAACGCCTGCACAACCTCGTACCCGCAAAGCTGCAGATTCACCTTTATCAGCTCGTTAATTG
>DBCX01000047.1:0-1120 GCA_002293275.1 Cyanobacteria bacterium UBA947
CGCTTCGCCGGTCTTTACTTCCTGAATCTCTTGCCAGATGCTCAGCATCACATCTACGAAGTTATTCAACTCAGCCAAGCTCTCGCTTTCGGTTGGTTCAATCATCAACGTGCCGTGAACAGGGAAGGAGAGGGTGGGAGCGTGGTAGCCATAATCCATCAGGCGTTTGGCAATGTCATTTTCGGAGATGCCCGTTTCTTCTTGTAGCTTGCGGCATTCCAGAATCATTTCGTGTCCTACAAAGCCGTTTGCTCCGCGGTAAACGATGCCATACGTATCTTTCAGGCAAGCAGCCAGATAGTTAGCGTTCAGAATCGCAATCTTGGTGGCCATCGTCAGCCCTTCGGTACCCATCATGCGGATGTATCCGTAGGTAATAGGTAGAATACCTGCACTTCCGAATGGAGCCGATGCAACCTGGTTCTGTGCATTGCCAAAGATTCCATGTCCCGGAAGGAAAGGAACCAGATGCTCGGCTACACAGATTGGTCCTACGCCTGGTCCGCCGCCTCCGTGAGGAGAAGCAAACGTTTTGTGCAGATTCAGGTGACAGACGTCGGCACCGATAAATCCCGGATTGGTCAGTCCTACCTGCGCATTCATGTTAGCGCCGTCCATGTATACTTGTGCGCCACAGGCATGGATGATATCGCATATCTCCTTTATCTCCGTTTCAAAGATGCCGTGTGTAGATGGATAGGTAATCATCAGTGCTGCCAGTTCGGCTTTGTTTTCTNNCCATATCTACATTGCCATGCTCGTCGCAGGCGCAGGTGATGGTTGTAAATCCTGCCTGTATAGCCGATGCGGGATTTGTTCCGTGGGCAGAGGCAGGGATCAATATCTTGTCGCGGTGTCCCTCGCCGATGCTTTCGAGATAAGCACGAATCACGCGGAGTCCTGCATATTCGCCGGCAGCTCCCGAGTTGGGTTGTAAGCTGACTCCTGCAAAGCCGGTGATAACCTTCAAGTCTTCGCTCAGATTACTTATCAGCTCCCGATATCCTTCTGCCTGATCTTCCGGAACCAATGGGTGCATACCCATAAATTCGGCACGGCTCAAAGGCAACAGTTCGGCAGCCGCATTCAGTTTCATGGTGCACGAGCCGAGCGGGATCAT
>DBCX01000047.1:1130-6506 GCA_002293275.1 Cyanobacteria bacterium UBA947
TCCGTTTCCGTATGATATTTATTGAATACCTCGTGCGTGAGGAAAGAGGTGGTACGTTTCAGTGCCTCGCCGATATTGCTTTTCACGGCTATATCTTCTATCTTCTGATAGTCTCTGCCGGCGGCAATGGCAAAGATCGAAAGCAATACATTGACTGCTGCCATATCGGTTGTTTCGTCGATGCTGAATCCTACGTTTCCGTTTTCAAAGTAGCGCAGGTTGACTTCTTTGCTCAGGGCAACCGTGCGTATTTGCTGTGCCGAAACGTGGTCGGGGAGCTCGAAACACAGCGTGTCGAAGTACTGTGCATTCACTTGCGTATATCCGAATTTCTTCAGTTCCTTATCAAGGAATGTGGTGATGCTGTGAATGCGCGAAGCAATGGTTGAGATGCCTTCCTGTCCGTGGTATACAGTATAGAAACCCGCCATTGTGGCGAGCAGAGCCTGCGACGTGCAGATATTCGACGTTGCTTTCTCGCGTTTGATATGCTGCTCGCGCGTCTGCACGGTCAGACAAAACGCCTGCTCGCCGTTGGCATCAACCGTTCTACCCGACAACCTGCCGGGCATCTGGCGCATATATTTTTCGCGGCAGGCGATAAAGCCCGCACCCGGACCGCCAAAACTCATCGGGATTCCAAGGGTCTGCACATCGCCAACCACAATGTCCGCCTGCGCGGGAGGTTTTAATATGGAAAGCGTTGACGGGTCGGTACAGACAATCAACATTGTATCCGGCTGCGGCAATTCAACAATTTCACCATAAAAATTTGGCGTCTGGATTAAAACGCACGCGTAATCCGCCGCGTTGTCAGGCGGCGCGGCATCAAACCATTCCACCTCAATATCGTTCGCCCACGCGTAGGTTTCAACAACTTTTTTGTATTCCGGGTTCAGCGTGTTTGCAGCCAGCGCGCGTTTGATTTTTTTAATCCTGACCGCCATCAAAACCGCCTCCGCGCACGCCGTTGCCGCATCATAAACTGTCGCGTTGCACACGTCCATCCCCGTCAAACGGCACATCATCGTCTGGAACTCGTACATAATTTGCAGCGAACCTTGCGAAATCTCCGGTTGATAAGGCGTGTACGCGGTCAAAAACTCAAACCGCTGCGCCACCTGCGCAACACATGCCGGCGAAAACTTGTTATAAACCCCGCCGCCCAAAAAGCTTATGTAATCCGTTTTGTTTTTAGCCGCGAGCGATTTTATACGTTTTTGCACCTCAAGCTCGCTCAACGCCGGCTCCAAATTCAGCGCTCCGGCACGCGCCGCCTGCGGGATTACAGAGAACAAATCCTCAACCGAATTTATTCCGGCGATTTCACCAACCATCCGAGCGCGGGTTTTTTCGTCGTGTGTCAGGAAGTTTTCCATTAACCCACTTCTTCTTTGTAATCTTCGTACTCCATCAAATCCGCCATCTCAGCAGCAAGGGTTGTATCGTCCGATGTTGATTCAACCTTGACCAACCAGCCTTTTTCGTAGTTATCTTCGTTCAAAATCTCCGGCGAATCAACCACCGCGTCATTCACCTCAACAACACGCCCGCTGATTGGCATATAAATTTCAGACGCCGCCTTAACGGATTCAACCGCCGCAAAGTTCTCACCCTTACGAAACTCAACCCCTGCCGCCGGCAGTTCCAAAAACACAATATCACCCAGCTGCTCAACAGCATAATCCGTCAGCCCGACAGTATAAGTCTTGTCGTTGTTGTCCAACAAATACTCGTGCGTTTTGGCACATAAAATTTTTTCCGTATAATCGCTCATTCTTTTCCTTTCAATTCACGCGGGGCAACCTTTCATTTACCCCCGCTCATTCTTGTCTTTTCAACCCGCGCCGGCAACCTTTTATTTGCCTCCGCTCCTTTTTTCAATAAACGGTCGTTTCACAACCTGCGCATCGTGTAATTTCTCTCTAATCATAACCTGAACAACAGTTCCGGGGCAAATTTCTTTAAGATTTTTTACATAACAAAGCGCGATGTTTGAACCCGTCATCGGCGAAACCCCGCCGCTGGTTACTTTCCCGACTTTTTCGCCGTTAAAGAAAACTTCATAATCATGCCGCGCGATTTGTTTTGACAGCATCTTTATCCCGATAAGTTTTTTGTCCGTGCCGTTTGCAAGCTGGTTCATAATCACGGTTTTGCCGTTGTAATCCGCTGCCTTGTCTTTTGCAACAGACCACGAAAGCCCCGCCTCAACAGGTGTTGTGTACTCATCCAAATCGTTTCCGTAAAGATGCAGCGCAGCCTCCAAACGCAAGGTATCGCGCGCGCCAAGCCCGATGGGTTTTGCGCCCAGCGTCAAAATCTTGTCCCAAAGCTCCGGTGCATACTTGTTTTCAACCATAAGCTCCCACCCGTCCTCGCCGGTGTAGCCCGTGCGGCTTGCCCAAACAGGCACCCCGTCTATTGTCGCCGGCTTTATGGAAAACGATTGCTGGTCCGTGCTGACCCCCAGTTTTTCAATAATCTGAACCGCCGCAGGCCCTTGCACCGCAAGCAGCGCAAACTCGTCAGACCTGTTTTCAAGCTTGACATCAAACCCCGCTGCCGCAGCCACCATCCAGGCAAAATCACTCTCATACCGCGACGCGTTGCAGATAATAAGATAATTATTTTCTTCCAATTTGTAAATAATTAAGTCATCCAAAATCCCGCCGCGCTCGTTGGTCAGCTGGCAATAAACCGCTTTGCCGTCCGTGAGTTTTGCAACATCTTGCGGCACGAGCGTGTTTAAAAAATCTTTGGCACCTGCGCCGTCTACAAAAATCTCGCCCATATGCGACACATCAAACAACCCGGCGCCATCACGCACGGCCTTGTGTTCTTCAATAATTGAGCTGTATTGCACCGGCATATGCCAGCCGGCAAAGTCCACCATCTTCGCGCCCAGCGCTACGTGTTTGTCATGTAAAATTGTTTGCCTGGTCATTTGAATCTCCTTTTCATTTTAACCGAATCGCTCGCAACAGTCTTCGGTTTGGCGCTCATCATTGACATCATCTTTTGTGTGTCAACTTTGCCGCCCTTGCTCGCACCGCTCATACCCTTCATCATCTGCCGCATCTGCTCAAACTGACCGATAAACTGGTTGACCTCACTAAGCGCAATCCCGCTGCCCGATGCGATACGTTTTTTTCGGCTCGCATCAATCAATTGCGGGTTGGCACGCTCGTCCGGCGTCATACTCTGGATAAACACCTCCACACGCTTAAACTGCGTCTCACCCATATGCGAAATCTTGTCGCGGTCGTCCTTGCCGAGCTTTAACCCCGGAATCATACCGAGCAAATTCCCCATCGACCCGAACATCTTCATCTGCTTTTGCATCTTCAAAAAATCATCAAACGTAAACTCGGCCTTTTGCATTTTTCGCTGCAGCTCTTCGGATTCTTTCTCGTCAAAAACCTCCTGCGCCTTTTCAACGAGCGACACCACATCACCCATCCCCAAAATCCGGCCGGCCATCCGCTCGGGATAAAAATCTTCCAGTGCGTCGGTTTTTTCACCGACACCTGTGAACTTTATCGGCTTGCCCGTACAATGAACGACGCTCAACGCCGCGCCGCCGCGCGCATCACCGTCTAATTTCGTCAACACCAGACCGGTAACCCCTATTTGCTCATCAAAAGTCTTGGCGATATTCACTGACTCCT
The DNA here is from genome assembly GCA_002293275.1 of Cyanobacteria bacterium UBA947. Taxonomy (GTDB): domain Bacteria; phylum Cyanobacteriota; class Vampirovibrionia; order Gastranaerophilales; family Gastranaerophilaceae; genus UBA947. Next base: position 4,802 of record DBCX01000047.1, read on the forward strand.
GACCTGTCATCGCGTCAAGCACAAGCAGTTTCTCCGCCGGTTTTAACGCCTTATCAACAGCCTGCAGCTCCGCCATCATCTCGTTGTCAACCTGCAGCCGGCCCGCAGTATCTATTATTACAGTATTAAACCCGTTTTTCTTTGCGTAATCAACCGCCTGCCGTGCAATCTCCGGCACCTTGTCCTTGCCCGCAAACACCTCAACCCCGATTTGCTCACCCAGCGATTGCAATTGCAAAATCGCAGCCGGCCGGTAAATATCGCACGCTGCAAGTAGTATCCGCCGCCCCGATTTTTTCAACTTAACCGCAAGTTTCGCGCTCGTCGTCGTTTTACCGGAACCCTGCAAACCCATCATCATAATCACATTGGGCTTGCCGCTGCCGTCCAGCGGTGAGTTTTGGCCGCCCAAAATCTGCGTCAACTCATCGTTTGTAATCTTAATCAGCTGCTGCGACGGGTTAACACCTTTTAGAATTTCCTGCCCCAACGCCTTTTCTTTAACCGATTCAACAAACGATTTTACCACACCCAGATTGACATCCGCCTCCAACAGCGCGCGCCGAATCTCACGCAGCTGCTCGTCCATGTTGGCAACAGTCAGCTTTTTTTTAAATATACTTTGTAATCGCTCACCTAGGCTATCAAACATGACTTGATTTTATCATAAACTTGTACTAGTATCAAAAAAAAGGAGGATTACACAATGAAAAAATATCTAACAATAGGCCTGATTGCCTTTGCAGCAGGAGTTTCAGCAGCAAATTTTGCCGTCAGCGGCCCGACATTCAACATCGCGGTCGTTGATATCCAAAAAGTCGTCAGCGCGGCACCACAGGTTAACGCGCTCAAAAAAGAACACCAGGCGAAAGTCAACGAGCTTTCCGTTTTCGTTGAAAAAGCGCGCAAAGATGTCATGGCCCAAACAGATGCCGCAAAAAAACAAGAGCTTGAAAAAAAATACAACAAAGAACTTAACGACAAAAAAGCAGCAATGGACAAGCACTACGCGGAAAAACTCAAAACCATCGACACCGCGATAACAAAACAAATTGAGGCGCAGGCAAAAAAAGATAACTACGACCTTGTCCTTGCAAAAGGCGTTGTACTAAGCGGCGGCACCGATATAACCGATGCAATCGTTAAAATAGTTAAGTAACCGCTATTAAAAAAAGCTCCCGCGGGAGCTTTTTTTTTATTTAATATCCTTATACGAACCTTTGAATTTGTCGCCGTATGTTGTATGCAAAAGCTCGTGCGCCTTGTGCGAGCCCGGTTTTTCAAGAAACTCGTTATAAAGTTTTTTGATTGACGGGTTCTCGTGAGATGTGCGCACCTTCAACTCGGAGTCTTCTTTGTAAAGCCCCGCTGCGCGCTCGCTTCTGGCGTTACAGCTGTTGCAGCTTCTCGGCTGCCCGCCGCCGCTGATACATCCCCCGGGACACGCCATAACCTCAAGCATTGAAAAGTCCGCCGTACCGTTTTTCACTTCCTGAACAGCTTTTTCGGCCTCTTTCAAAGTAGAAACAACCCTCACAACAACTTTTGTGCCGTCTATATCAAGCTCTGTTGTCTTTGACCGGTTGCTTGTACCGCGCATCGTTTTGATATTAACGTCCGGCATCTCCTTGCCCGTAGCAAGCTCATACGCCGTACGCGCCGCAGCTTCCGCCACACCGCCGGATGCGCCGAAAATCGTTCCCGC
>DBCX01000045.1:0-40600 GCA_002293275.1 Cyanobacteria bacterium UBA947
ATTAACATACTAATCGCAAAATCTAGCTCCGCCTTGTCAGCACTATCCTTGTGTTCATAAATCGCGTTGGTCAGCTCGCGATATTTTGCAATAACAGTATTGAACTGAAAATCGTTCGCGATGTCGCCCGTGATGCTCTTTATCGCCATGTGAACCTCGCGCACAAGCTCAGTGTCGCCTAATTTTCCGTTTTCAATTTTCCNNTACCTATTCCACCATCCGAGCCTACAGCCCTCTTTTTTCGAGGGCGATGCAAATATAAGGCTTTTTTCTCATTTTCAATTTTCCGTTTTCAATTTTCCATTTTCCGTTGCCGGCTGCAAGCCGCCAAACGCGGTTCAAAAATTTGTAACAGCCTTCCACGCCCGCATCCGACCAGTCAAAGTCGCGCGCCGGCGGCGAATCGGATAAAATAAACAGCCGTGCCGTGTCCGCACCGTAGTTCTCAAAAATCTCATCAGGGTCAACCGTGTTGCCCTTGGATTTGGACATCTTGGACCCGTCTTTTAGCACCATGCCCTGTGTCAGCAGGTTTGCAAACGGCTCGTCAAAATCCAGCAACCCCATATCCCGCAAGGCTTTTGTGAAAAACCGCGCGTACAACAGGTGCAAAATCGCGTGCTCAATCCCGCCCACATACTGGTCAACCGGCAGCCATTTGTTCACCAAATTCTTGTCAAACGCGGATTTGCCGTTGTGCGCATCCGCAAACCGCAAGAAATACCAGCTTGAACACATAAACGTATCCATCGTATCGGTCTCGCGCCGGGCCGCACCGCCGCAGGTCGGACATGTCGTATCCAAAAATGTCTTTGAGGTCAAAATCGGTGATTTGCCCTTCACGCTAAAATCCACGTCAGTCGGCAACTCCACCGGCAGCTGTTCGTCAGGCACCGCTACAATCCCGCATTTGTCGCAATACACAACCGGAATCGGCGCACCCCAGTAACGCTGGCGCGAAATCAGCCAGTCGCGCAGCCGGTACTGCGTCTTGAATTCCCCGAAACCTTCCATCTGCGCCGCCAGAGTTATCGCATATTTTGCCTCCTCGTTTGGCAGCCCGTTGAATTTGCCCGAATTGACCAGCGTACCCTGCTCAATATAGGCCGCTTTTGAAATATCGCCGCCTGATATGACCTCAATTATCGGCAAATCAAACTTTTTTGCAAACTCATAATCGCGCTCGTCGTGCGCCGGAACCCCGATAACAGCGCCCGTTCCGTACTCTGCCAGCACGTAATCGCCCGTCCAGACAGGATATTCCTTGCCCGAGAACGGGTCAATAAAATATGTCCCGAGCGGTACGCCGGTTTTTGGCCGCTCTGTTGAAAGCCGCTCAATCTCCGTCATCTTGCGCGCATCAGCACGGTATTTTTCAACCGCCGCCTTGTTTTCAGGCGTAGTGAGTTTTTCAATATCCTTGTATTCCGGCGACACAACAATATAAGTTATCCCGAAAGCCGTGTCAGGCCGCGTAGTATAGACAGGGATTTCCAAATCAGACCCGACAACTTTGAATTTCAAAATCGCGCCCGTGGATTTGCCAATCCAGTTGGACTGCATTGTTTTGACGTTATCGCCCCAGCCGGTGAGTTTGTCAAGGTCGTCCAAGAGCACTTGCGCGTAATCCGTAATCTTTAAAAACCATTGTGACAACTGCTTTTTCTCAACAACATCCTCGCATCTCCAGCATCTGCCGTCAATTACCTGCTCGTTTGCCAGCACCGTTGCGCATTTTTCGCACCAGTTGACGGCCGCCTCTTTTTTGTACGCCAACCCTTTTTTGAATAATTGCAAAAACAGCCACTGCGTCCATTTGTAATAATCCGGCTTGCAGGTCGCGACCTCCCTGTCCCAATCGTAAGAGAGCCCGAGCTGTTTTAATTGCTGTTTCATGTATGTTATATTTTCGTCCGTCCACTCGGCAGGATTTACACCTTTTTCAATGGCGGCGTTTTCCGCCGGAAGCCCGAAACTATCCCAGCCAATCGGGTGCAAAACATTGAACCCGTTGGATTTTTTAAACCGCGAGATAACATCTGTTATCGTGTAGTTGCGCACGTGTCCCATGTGCAGCCGGCCGGACGGGTACGGAAACATTGACAGCGCGTAATACTTTGGCTTGTCGCTGTCATCGGGCGCCTTAAACGCTTTGCCCTCTTCCCAAACCTTCTGCCATTTTTTCTCAATTTCCTGCGGATAATATGTTTCGTTCATGGAATAATTTTATCACAAACAAACCAATTCTGCCATCTCCTTGACCGCGGCGCCAAGACCTGTGAACACCGCGCGCGAGATAATGCTGTGGCCGATGTTTAGCTCAACCAAACCCGGGATGTCGTGCATGCGGCACACATTCTCGTAATTCAACGCGTGCCCCGCGTTGACTTTCAGCCCCTGACTTTGCGCCAGCTGTGCGGCCATCTTTAGTTTTGTGAACTCGCTTTCTTCCGCTGCTGTGCCAAACGCCTCCGCGTAGCTGCCCGTGTGCAGCTCAATGAACTGCGCACCCGTGTTTGCCGCCGCGCGAACCTGCGTCAAATCAGGGTCAATAAATAAACTGACCTCAATTCCCGCGTCAATCAGCGGCCGGATAAAATCTCTTACCTTTTCAAACTGTCCCCTATCGGAGTCTTGAGCTTCGCATTCATCGGTCTTCCCGTCCCATCTGCCCCCAATCTCAAGCCCGCCCTCGGTCGTGACCTCCTGCCGCCGTTCGGGCACAAGGCAAATCGCGCGCGGTTTTATCTTCAGCGCAATATCGCGGATTTTTTCATCCATCGCCATCTCTAAATTCAAACTGGTCTTAATATTTTTCACCAGCGCATAAATATCGTCATCACGGATATGCCGGCGATCCTCACGAAGATGCGCGGTGATTGAGTTTGCGCCGTTGGCCTCGGCAAGCGCGGCAGCTGCAACAGGATCGGGCTCAACCCCGCCGCGTGCGTTGCGCAATGTCGCAACGTGGTCAATATTTACTCCGAGCAGCATTATTTTATCTCCTTCATCGCCGTGTACGACGGCAAAATAGTTATTTTCCCGTTCTCGCGCGAGCCTGCCGCGATTTCAATTGCCTTTTTTACCGACGGTTCTGTCGTGACATTTTTTACACCCGATTTTTTCAGCTGCACCGTAACTTCTTGCGCGCACATTCCCGTTGCTATCACGGCCGAATCCTTCAACCTCTCAAACTCAACATCGCCCAGCCACGAAACATCGCGCCCGTCAGATACGTTGTTGTTTATCGCGATTACGATTTGTGACGTGAGGTCAACTGTTTTTAGCACCTCGTTTGTGCCCGCGGCGTTTTTTATAAGCTGGATTACCGCGGGATGCCCTTTAATCAAGCGTTTTTCGCCCCGGCACGCCACGGTCTTGTAGTTTGCAAGCGCGGTTTGGATTTTTGGAACCGGCACACCCGTTTCAAGCCCGAGCACAACCGCCGCAAGCGCGTTGTAGGCGTTGTATCTGCCTTGCAGCGGCACAACAAATTTATCCGTCCCAAGTGTTATTTCGCTCTTGTCCTCAAAAACTTCAACCTTGGCCTTGTAATCAGCCAGGTTGTCAAACCCGAACGTCACGCCCTCTCCAAGCGATGCCGATGCCTCGTTGTCCGCGTTTAAAATCAGTTTCAAATCAGGTTTTTTTGCAATCGCGTCTTTTATCAGCCCCGCAACCGCATCTACACCGCCTAAACGGTCAACCTGATCGGGAAAAAGGTTTGTCACAATCAGATAATCCGCGGCCGCGCCGTCGTAAACCTTTGTCAAATACGCCTCATCAACTTCCATCACCGAATAATCGAACCGCCGCGGCAGCCCCAGCACAAAAGCGTTTGCGATGCCTTGTGTCATATTCGCGCCGCCGGTGTTGTGAATAACTCTGCCGTCCAGCACCGCAGCTGCCAGTGCCGAAGTCGTCGTCTTGCCGTTTGTACCCGTCACCGCGATATTTTTTTTGCGGACAAAACCGCCGCAGATCCGCAAAAAATCAGGACAAATCTTCAACGCGACCACACCCGCAAACGACGTCCCGGACTTGCCAAAGAGCCTTATCGCAGCGTACGCCGCCTTGCCCAAAACAATTGCCGCAAAAAATGACGCCGCGCGCCCTGCCGCCGCCAAAAATCTCATATCCTTGAAGTATGTCTTGTCCATGATTTAATTGTACTATAAAATTATGACTTTATTCATCGCAACAATTTTTATCGCGGAACTAATTATCGCGTTCGCGCTAATCAGCCTTATTTTAAAGGCCGATGCAAAAGTGCTCGCGCTGAATTCTCAAATCATTGAATTTACCCCGTGCCTTGAAGAAATCTTTTGCAATTTCCGCGCAGCACTGCAGCGCAACCGCACCGTCATCACCGTGTTTTGCCGCGCCCTGAAATACAGAAGAAGGTTCAACCTTATAAAAAGTATTATACTAACGGGCATTTCATTATTTGCCCTCTTGAAAAATCCGTTAACTTATGTTAAGATTAGGAAAAAGAGGGTAAAAAAATGAGTAAAAACAAAGCTTTTGCATTCGGTATCGGGCTTCTGGCAGGTGTTGTCGGGGGGATTGTCGCAGGTGTGCTTTACGCGCCAAAACCCGGTGAAGAATCACGACGCGAGCTGAAAGAGGCCGCAGAAAAATTGTACGAGGAGCACTCGCCGGCTATCGCGCAGGCAAAACAACAAGCCGCCGAAGCAATTGAGGTGACAAAATACAAGCTCGAGCGGCAGTTCAAAAAAGTCCGTGCCATGGTAAAATCAGATAAGCTGCTCAAAGCAAAAGAGCGTGAATCAAAAGAATCAAAGGTGCGCGGATAATATGGATGTATCACAAATTTCATTAAATAACGGTCTGACATTCCTTGCCTGGGCAAGCGGTATAATAATTGTCGTCGTCGGCGCTTTTTTAATCAAGCTGCTTTTTGATTTGTCAAAGCTGGTCAAAAACGCCAACGCCACCGCCGAGATGTTGAATGTTGAGCTTAAACCGACGCTAAAAGAGCTCAGCGAAACGCTTTCTGCGGTCAACGCCATCGTCAAAACCACAGACCACGGCTTTGATGTTGTCAAAACCGTTTTCGGTAAAACATTTGACAAGACAAAAGGGCTTGTGGCCGGCGTTATGCAAGGGTTCAAAACAGTAATTACACTATTTCGGAAATAAAAAGGAGAAATTAATATGTCAACAGGTAAATTTTTAACCGGCTTTATAATCGGCGGCGCGATAGGCGCGATTGCCGGGGTTTTGCTGGCGCCTAAATCAGGCGAAGAAACACGCGCCCAGCTTTCAAAAACAGCGAAAGAAACCGCTAAACGTACAAAAGAAACCGTGGAAGAAATCCAAAACAAAGCAGACGATGTTGTTTCTGACCTGCAAAAAAAAGGTGAAGAAATCAAAGGTCAGCTTGAAAAACTGCTTAACAAAAACGCTAAAAAATAGCGGCCCGGATTTTAACCTTCAAAATCAATGACGTCTTCGTGGTTGACAATATTTTTGCCGACGGCTTTTTCAAGCCCGGCGCGCGATGAATTGTACTCGTAAAGCGCTCTGTAATATTGCAGCTGCGCCTGCTGGTAGTTAATCTGCGAGTCTTTCAGCTCAATCGGGTTGCCCTCGCCCACGCTGTACCTGCCGAAGGAAAGTTCGTAGTTCTCTTTTGCCTGTTTGACACCCAAAATCGCAAGCGGCAGCTGGTGTTTCTTTTCTTCAAGCATCAGCCACGCCTCCTGGATTTCAAGGTAAATCGTGTTTTGGGTTATTGTTGCGCCGGCAAGCTCTTTGTCGTACAAATGCTGCGCCTCGCGGATTTCGTTTTTAATCAGCATACCGTTTATCATCGGAAAAGTCAGATACCCGCCAAAGTTAAAACCGTAGGTTGTTGTAGGCGTTGAACCGCCGTACTGGTACATCCCCTGAAAGGAAAGGTTCGGGAAATAGGATTTTTTAGCCAGCTGCACAACCTGACGTGTCCGCTCCACCCTGAGTTCTGCCGCTTTAAGTTCCGGTCTTGCCTCGCGCGCCGCGACAACACAGCCGTTGAAATCCATGTTCACCGGTTGATAATAAAGCCGTTCTGCCACGTTATACTCGTCAATAAACGGCACCCCCATCACATTGTTAAGCCGCGCAACCGCGATATTCACCGCATTGTTTGCGCGAATCAATTCCAACTTTGCGTTACTCAGGTTCACCTGCGCTATTGTCACATCAACTTTTGGCGTAAGCCCAACCTCGTAAGAGGCCTTCGCTCTGTCATAAAACTGTTCAAACCTTTCAACATTCTCTTTTGCGACCTGACGCTGCTCAAACGCAAACAGCAGATTGTAATACGCATCTTTGGTTTGAAAAATTATGGTGTTAATCGTCTCGGCAAGCGCGCTGCGGGCGGTTTCATATTCAAGCCGCCGGATAGTCGCCTGGTTTTGGGTAACCCCGAAATCATACAGCATCTGCTGCAGCGAAATCTGCCCTGTCAACCAGTAGTTGAATGTCGGGGTATCCTTGATGTCCGCGGCCAAAAATTGGAGCTGACGGATTTTTTGGTAGCTGCTTGTCCAGCTTACCCCCGGAAAATAATTTGCCCAAACCTGCTTTATCCGCGTGTCAGACGCAAGAATCTCCTGAAACGCCGCGTTAATTTCCGGGTTGTTCCCCAGCGCAAGCTTTAAACACCGCTCCAGAGTCATATCAATGTTTTGTTCAACGCCGCCGTGGATTACAAAGTCAGTGTTTGGCAGCACATGCTGCGACCCGGGGTACTCCTTCTCGTTTATCGGCGCGCCCAAACCAACAGAGCCGCTTAAAAATATTAATAAAAAAATCAATATTCTCATCGGTTTCTCCATTTTTCACGCAGCTTGATTTTGCCCTCCTCAATCATTGAGAAAAACGCCGGGACAAGGAATGTTCCGATAAATGCGACGGCTAACATACCGCCTGTGACAGTTGTTCCGATTGAGTGGCGGCTGGCAGCGCCCGCACCGCGCGCAAATATCAGCGGCAGCAGACCCAAAATGAACGCTATATTTGTCATCATAACCGCACGGAACCTCAAAGTCGCTGCCTGGATTGCGGCTTCGTGGATGCCAAGCCCGCTCTTGTACGCGTCTTTTGCAAACTCTATAATCAAAATCGCCTGCTTTGTACTCAATCCTATCAACATAACCAGCCCGATTTGCGCGTACAAATCAAGCGAATATCCCCACACGTACTGCAAGAACAACCCGCCGATTATCGCGACCGGTGAAATCAACAGAACCGCAACAGGCAGCGTCCAGCTCTCATACAGCGCAACAAGGAACAAGTAAATAAACACAATTGAAATCGCCAGAATCCCGCCCAGCTGTCCGCCGGATTGCTGCTCTTGGAACGAGGCCGCAGACCACGCAAAACTCATATCCTTCGGCAGGATTTCATCAGACAATTTTTCCATCGCTCTCATCGCCTGACCGGAGCTTATCCCCTGCTTGGCGTTACCGTTAATCGTCACCGTTTTGTACATATTAAACCGCGGATATGTGTACGGGCTGATGACTTCCTCTATATCAAGCACAGCCGCAAGCGGAACCATTTTACCGAGCCGGTTTTGCACAAACACTTTTTCCAAACTGGTCAAATCCTCTCTGAACGGCGCATCTGCCTGCACGTGCACACGATAAACCCGCCCGAATTTGTTAAAGTCGTTTATATAAGTTTTTGAGAAAAACTGGCCCAGCGTGCTGTAAATATTCAACACATCAACGCTTTGCGCGAGCGCCTTGTCCGTGTTGACGGTCAAAAGCAACTGCGGCCGGTTTGCCGTGTAAGATGTGTAAACCATCGCCAGCGACGGATGCCGGTTTGCCGCAGCAATCAATTTTGTCGCCTCCTCATACATTTGCTGCGGTGTTCTCTCACCGCCAGTGTCCAAAAGCTCATAACTGAACCCGCCGAACATACCCAGCCCCGAAATCGGCGGCGGCTGGAAACTTGCCACAATCGCGGACGGATAATTGCTGTATTTTGCCTGAAGCTGCTCCATAATTGACTGCGCGGAAAGCTTTTTGGATTTACGTTTGCTCCAATCCTCAAGCCTTGATATGACAAGCGCCGTGTGCTCACCGTTGTAACCTACCATTGTGATTACATTTCTGACGCCTTTCATTTTCATCATTTCGGCTTCAATCTCTTTTGCAATCGCATCTGTTCGTGCCGCCGTTGACCCGTCAGGGAGCTGGATTTGCGTGATGATTGCGCCGCGGTCCTCGTTCGGCAAAAAGCTTGGCGAGATTATCTTGAACATAACCAGCATCGCCAGCACAATACCGCCAAAAACCATCAGCGTAAGTTTTGGAGAATAAATGAACACCTTCACCGCTTCAATATATTTTTCTCTGACCGTTTCAAACCAGTCATCAAATTTTTGGATAAACGCAAAATCGGCTTTTTCCTTACCGGGTTTCAGGATAATCGAGCACAGCGCAGGCGACAGCGTCAGCGCGACAACAGCCGAAAGCCCGATAGATGTTGCGATTGCAAGCGCAAACTGCCGGTACATTTGACCTGATATCCCGCCGATAAACGATACCGGTACAAACACCGCCATCAAAACCAGCGATGTTGCAAGCACAGCACCAAACACCTCTTTCATCGTGATTTCCGCGGAATCTTTCGGGTCTTTGCCTTCTTGAATATGCCGCTGGGTGTTTTCAAGCACAACTATGGCGTCGTCAACAACCAGCCCGACCGCAACAACCATCGCAAACAGGATTAACAGGTTTATTGAGAACCCCAGAAATTTCATAAATATAAATACGCCGATGAGCGAAACCGGTATCGCGCAAAACGGGATAAACGCCGCGCGCGCCGTGCCAAGGAACAAATATGTCACCGCCGACACCAGTATTACCGCGAGCACAATCGCGTGCGCAACCTCTTTTATGGACTCGCGCACAAAGGTCGTTTCATCGTGGACCACTTCATACTCAAGCCCCGGCGGGAACCGCTTGCTGATTTCGGTTAGCCGTTTTTGCAGTTTGTTAACAATGTTGATGGAGTTGCCCTGNNTTTTTTACGCTCAAAATCGCTGCCCGGGCGCCGTTTATCCGCGAGAAAAACGTGTAATCCTCGGACCCCAGCTCAACACGTCCGATATCTCTAAGCCTTATTTTTGAACCGTTCGGGTTCTCACGCACAATGATATCTTCAAACTGTTTCGGGTCAACAAGCCTGCCGGGGGTACGCATCGTAATTTGCAGCGATTGTTTGTTTATCATAGGTTCTTCGCCCAACCCACCCGGCGCCGCCTGCGTGTTCTGCGCACGAACCGCGTTCAAAACCTCATCAGGGTCAATCCCGAAGTTATTTATCTTGTTCACATCCAGCCAAATCCGCATCGCGTATTGCGAACCGCCGAAAGTCGTTACATCATCTGTGCCCGGGATACGGTCGAGTTCGCTTTCAATGTTGATTATAGAGTAGTTTGCGACATAAAGCGGGTCATAAACCCCGTCAGGCGAGCTTACCGCCGCCATCAAAATACCCGCACCACCCGTTGATTTGCGTACCTGAACCCCGAATCGCCGCGCCTCCTCCGGGAGCCTCGGCATTACAAGTTGGAGCTTGTTTTGGATGTTAACCATGTTCATTGAAGGGTTTGTACCTATCGCAAAATATATAGTCAGCGAATACGAGCCGGTCTGCGAAGTTGACTGCATATAAAGCATGTTTTCCGCGCCGTTGAGGGCTTCTTCAATCGGTGCGGCAAGGGTTTGCTCAACAACGCTGCCGCTCGCACCCGGATAAGTCGCCGATACAACAACCTGCGGCGGTGTAATTGACGGATATTCCTCCAACGGCAGCAGCGCCGCAAACAATATCCCCGCAAGCGTAATGACCAGCGAAACTACTATCGCAAGTTTCGGCCTTCTTATAAATAGGTATTTCACTTCGTTTTTTGATTTTTTCATTGATTAATCGCTATTTTTTACGTTGACCGGTTTGCCCGGCATTACCTTTTGAACCCCATCTACAACCACACGGTCGCCTGCCTTTAACCCCTCGTTAACGATGTAATAATTACCCTCTTGCGCGCCAACCTTGATATATGTCAAATGCGCCACACTCTCATCATCAACGGTGTAAACATACTTGCCCGCCTGATTTGATTGAACCGCAACCTGCGGCACAATAGGGATTTTGACCGTCTTGTTGGAAAACAGCTTTATTGTGACAAGCTCCCCGTTAATCAGCTCATTATCAGGGTTTGCGAAGGTGGCACGCATATTCACCGTGCCGGTTGTCTGATCAATAACGTTATCTTGAAAATCCTGAACCCCCGCTTTGCCGTAAATCTGCCCGCCCGGCAGCATCAACTCAACCTTGCGGTTTTTACTGTCGGCACCGTCGGTCTCTGTCAGCAGTGTGAAATCCTTGATTTCCAGCGGGAATGTGACAAATATCGGGTCGGTGCTGTTTATCGTCAAAATCGTTGAAGATGCCGGGCTGACGAAGTTTCCGACGGTAATTGTCATCATACCGACCTGCCCGTCAACGGTTGCGGTGACTTTTGTGTAGCCAAGGTTGCGCAGCGCATCGTTATACTGTGCACGGAGCATGTCGCGCTGGGCAAGCGTCTGGTCATACTGCGATTTTGAGATGTAATCTTTTGCAACAAGCTCTTTTGCCCGCACGTGCTGTTTTTCCGCCAGCGTGAGCTGCGCACGCAGGTTATCTGCTGCATTCTGGTACTCGCGCGGCTCAATCAAGAACAGCGGGTCGCCTTTTTTTACGTGGTCGCCTTCTTTAACGTAAAGCTTTTCCAAAAACCCTGAAATCCGCGCACTGATTGTAACCCTGTGCTGTGAAAGCACCCGCCCCGGCGCCTCAAACACACGGATGTTCTCAATTTCAGTGACTTCTTGCACCGAAACAACAGGGGTCGCCTGTTTTTTGTTTTTAAACGCACCGATAATCTGCCCGAATTGCCCGAACAGCATACGAAACAACACTATCGCGATTAATATACATAAAATTATAGTAATTCTTCTTTGCATGCTTACTATCTTATCATAAACATAAGAGATTGCAGTGCTTTTGCACGGTGTGAAATCTTATTTTTTTCGGGCTCGTCCATTTGCGCAAAAGTCAGTCCCGTTTCGTTTGAAATAAAAACGGGGTCATAGCCAAAACCGTTGCTGCCCGCTGGTTTTAGGGCGATTGTCCCGTGACACTCGCCGGTTGTTTGCGCGAGAATTTTGCCGGTCTTGTCCACAAGCGTTATTGCGCAGACAAATTTTGCACGCCGGTTTGTTTGGCCTTCAAGCTCTTTTAGCAGTTTTTCAATCGCCGCTTGTGATGTGGCGGCGTATCTTGCCGAAAACACCCCGGGCGAACCGCCAAGAGCCTCCACGCAAAGTCCGGAATCATCTGCAATCGCAGGTTTTCCGGTCAATTCGGCGGCCGCGCGCGCTTTTATCACGGAGTTTTCCTCAAAAGTCGCACCGGTTTCTTCAACATCAATGTCTACCGCGCTGCAATCAAGCCCCATTGCACGGAACTCCTCAACCTTGTGCGGGTTTGAGGTCGCTAATATTATCTCACTCACGCCCCAAACCTTCTTTGTCTGTTATGAAACTCATAAATCGCGTCGGAAAGCGACTGTTCATCAAACTCCGGCCAGTATTGTCTGGTCACAATAAACTCGGAGTAGGCAATCTGCCACAACAGGTAGTTTGAAACCCGCATCTCGCCGCCGGTACGGATTAAAAGGTCAGGGTCGGATGTGGTGTAAAGGTTTTTAGATATGGTGTTTTCGGTAATATCTTCAGGTCTAAGCTTGCCGGATGCGGCTTGCGCGGCAATCAGGCGGCACGCGTTGGTGATTTCCGCCCGCGCGCCGTAATTGAACGCTATTTGCAGCCGGACACCCGTGTTGTTTTTGGTTGTTTCAACCGCCTCGGACAGAACATCTTGTAATTTGCGGCTCAGCGCGGTCAAATCACCGATAAAGCTAATCACAATCCCGTTCGCATGCATCTCTTTCAGCTCATTTTTTATCGTGCTGGCAAGCAAATCCATCAAAAACGCCACCTCTTCCGGGTTGCGGTTCCAGTTCTCGGTTGAAAACGCGTAGACGGTCAAGGACTTAACCCCAAATTTGTCGCACGCTTGAATCGTTGATTTAAGCGCGTCAACGCCTTTTTTGTGCCCCATTGCGCTTGGCAGGCCGTGCTCTTTCGCCCAGCGGCGGTTGCCGTCCATAATTATCGCTATATGCTGCAAATTCGTTTCTTTTACTATATTTCTGACGGGGCAGTTTTTTTCAATAACATTCATAAACCAAATTGTACTACAAACATGTTTTTTGAACATTGTAACAAAAACTTAATAATTCAGAGGCAAAAAAAGCAATTTTTTGAGAGTTATATACTTTATATATACAAGAGAGATTTAAAGAAAGAGAGCAAACACAAATGGCAAAGTTCGGTTCACTAACTTCTAAACAAAACAAGGTTTTCAACACAGAAAACATTGCATATATCCACAAACGTGACAGACAAATGCGTTTCAACAACTCGCAAGACCCAATCCACTATGTGTTTGACGTTTTGGAAAACAGACCGATTAAAGTGTTGGCAAAAGAATTCGTAAAAGATTCGTTCTTTGAAGTCGCGAATTTCGTAACCAACATCGTTAGATAATCAATAAGGAAAAAGGAAAATAGAATAGGAAAGTTACAAAAGGCGCTGCGGGCGCCTTTTTATTTTGTCAAAACGGTTCAAACATTTTTGGCAGTTCTATATTAAATGCTGCGGCAAGTTTTACTATTGTTTCCAATGTCGGTGAGCTTTCACCGCGTTCAACATTACCCAAATATGCACGGCTCAAATCAGCTTTTTCGGCGAGAAACTCTTGTGTCCACCCACGTTTAGTGCGTTCCAAAAGAACTTTCATTCCAAAATTTTTTGCTGCGCTGCTAATTTTACTTTCCATTATGATAACTATAATAGCCTATTGACAAGATATATTCTACGTGATATAGTTATCATAAAGATGTATATATAATTCAGAAAAGAGGTTATATGGAAGAAAAATTACAAGAGTTTATGATAGAACTCGGGGAGATATCGTCGCTGTTTCGCGCGATGTCGCAATCTGTTTTTTATTGCTACGATTACGACAAAGGCACCACACACCTTATATCCGTTTCAGAACTTATTGACAAAAGACTCGGCAAACTCCACGAGAATATTGAATTCGCGTTACGAACTTGCGAAAACAAATAAAGTTTATGCTATAATTGAAACCATGAAAAAGACTATCGCATCTGGAATGAGGCCCACGGGCAAACTCCATCTGGGACACTATTTGGGGGTTATTCAAAACTGGGTCAGCCTGCAAGACCAATACGACTGCTACTTCTTTGCCGCCGATTGGCACGCGCTTACCACCAAATTTGACAAAACCGAAACCCTCGCCCAGGATACCCTTGATGTTATTACCGACTGGCTTGCAAGCGGGCTTGACCCCGCGCGCGCAACGCTTTACGTCCAATCGCTCGTCCCGCAAATCGCCGAGCTTAATATTCTGCTTGGCATGATTACCCCGCAAAACTGGGTCGAGCGCGACCCGACCCTGAAGGATTTGGTCAAAATGCACGCAGATATAAGCTACGGGATGCTCGGCTACCCTGTGTTGATGTCCTCGGATATTATGGCCTTCAACGCCCACGCCGTGCCGGTCGGCTCCGATCAGGTCGCCCACATTGAAATAACCCGCGATATCGCCCGCCGCTTTAACAATATTTACAAAACAAACTTTTTTATTGAGCCCGAGCCGGTTTTGAACGATTGCGCGCTAATCTGCGGCCTTGACGGCCAAAAAATGGGTAAATCCTTTGACAACGATATAAAAATTTCGGACACAGATGAGGTGACCGCAAAAAAGGTTATGTCCGCAATAACAGACCCCGCGCGCGTTCGCCGCGATGACACGGGCAACCCCGACCAATGCCAGGTCGCGTTTAAATATTGGCAGATTTTTGGCACGCCTGTACAAATTGAAGCAGCTCAAAGTGAGTGCCGCGCGGGTTCACGCGGATGCGCCGACTGCAAACGTCAACTTGCCGCGGTTATTAACGAAAAATTTGCACCCGTTCGCGAGCGCCGCAGATATTTTGAGCAAAACCAAGACGAAGTAAAACAAATTATCACCGACGGCAGCGCAAAAGCACGCGCCAAAGCACAAGAAACCCTTACGGAAGTTAAAAAAATTATAGGAATATACAGATGAAAAAAAGTACAACGATTAAGGCAAAAAATTTGATAAAAATTTACGGCGACCGCTCGGTTGTGAACGATGTCAGCTTTGAGATGAGCAAAGGCGAGGTTGTCGGCTTGCTCGGCCCAAACGGCGCCGGCAAAACAACAACTTTTTATATGGTTGTCGGGCTTGTCAAACCCAACTCCGGCAAGGTCCTGCTTGACAAACACAATATTTCATCCTGGACGATGGATACCCGCGCGCGCGCCGGGATTGGTTATCTGCCGCAGGAGGCGTCGATTTTTAGAAAACTCAGCGTGGAAGACAACATAAAACTTGTCCTTGAAATGAACGACAAGCTCACCGTCAACGAGAAACGGCACAAGCTGGAAGAGCTTTTGGACGAGTTTGGCGTAAAACGTTTGCGCAAATATTCCGCGGTATCGCTCTCCGGCGGGGAGCGCCGGCGGGTTGAGCTTGCGCGCGCGCTTGCCGCAAGCCCTGATTTTATCCTGCTTGACGAGCCTTTCACCGGTATTGACCCGATTGCAATCGGCGAAATCAAGGACAATATCCGCAAACTCTCTGTGGAAAAGGGTTTGGGCGTGCTCATCACAGACCACAACCCAAAGGCAACACTGTCTATCACCGACCGCGCATACGTTATTTTTGACGGTAAAATTAAAATTCAGGGTAAAAGTACGGATGTTGCTGTTGACCCTGTGGCCAAAGAATTCTATCTCGGGAAGGATTTCAAGCTCTAATGGCGGTAAAAGAAACGTGGCGGCTGCCAAAAATTACGATTTACGATAAATATGTGTTCAAGCAGGTGCTTTTTGCGACCGTGGCTGCGGTTTTGCTGTTCACCGTTGTGTGGATTGCGCCGGAGATGCTGCTTAACACAATAAAAAGAACCATCTCCGGCGTCTACGATTTCAAAACCGCCATAATGGTGCTGGTTTACGAGCTGCCGAAAATTCTTGGCCGGACGCTGCCGGGCGGACTGCTGCTGGGTACACTTTTTACCTTTGACAAATTGAGCAAAGACAGCGAGGTGACTATTTTGCGTGCGGTAGGGATTTCGTTTCAGCGTATCGCAGCGCCGGTTGTGCTTTTGAGCTTGATGGTCACAGGGCTGTGTTTTGTGATTTATGACAAACTGATTCCAATCTCCGCCCAAAAACTCAACGCAATCCACGGTTCAAGACCTTCCACCCAGTATATTTACAATGTGAAAGACGACGAGGGCGTGCCTGTAACATCGGTTATTGTCTCGCGCTATCAGGACAAGCGGCTGGAAAACGTTATTGTGCTTGACTTTGCACGCAAGGTTTATGCCGACGTCCACCAGCTGTCAGATATTTATTTTGCAAAACACGGCACCACCTTGCCCGACCGGTGGAATTTGACCGATATTACGCATTACAAGATTTCGGAAGACGGGATTTATTTTTATATCACTAATATCAACCAAATGGATATCCTGCAAGGCCAAACCGCCCAGGATGCGCGGACTTTGATGGAGTATTCAGCAAGAGATTTGAGCAAACAAGAGCGTACAATCACCAACGCCGAGCTGTGGAGCTACATAACACTTTTGAAAAAAGAGGGGCTGGACGAGGAATACAGGTATATGCTGAACAAATATTTTCAGCGGTTTATCAGCCCGTTTGTGTGCGTGCTGCTGTCGCTGATGGGCGTTATATTAGGGTTTAGCAAGCCGCGCGAGCAAAAAATCGTCGGGTTCACAATCGCAATCGGCGCTATCGCGCTGTATTACATCACGCTGCCGTGCTTTGATACACTGGCCGAAAAAGGCGTGCTGCACCCGTTTTTGACCGCAATAATCCCGTCGCTTGCGTTTTTGGCAGCGACCGTCGCGTTCTACAAATCCAAAGACCTATAAGAATGATTCAAACGAGTTGCGCTCGCGCGTCAGGTTTTTGAGGTCTTCGTACTCTTTCAGCGGGCTGTTTATGCTCTTGACGGATTTTACCGCCGGCGCCAAATTGATTTTGACCGGTTTGATTTGGGTTTTCGTCTCTTGCGCTACGAATTTTTCCAACCGAACCTGCTGACCTTTTAGCAGCGACTCATCGTTCATTTTTGCCGCACTCAATGCGATGAAACCGCCGGATTTTTTGTAGACAGGGTTTTCAGGGAAGACAATCTCGCGCGCAAGCTCGTTGCTGTAATCACCGCGGGAATGGCCGTGGCCTGCGCCGCTGCGGGTGATGTTCATTTTGATGTCATCGCCGAGTTTTGTGTCCGCACCGCCCATTGAGGTCCAAACATTTGTGTACCACTGCGCTTTTTCGGCGTCTGCCGGCTCTTGAAGCGCTTTCAGGTTCGCAAATTCCGCATCATAAGCCTGCGCCAAATCAGCATACTCGGCTTCGTAAGCCGCGTGGTCGGCCAAATATTTGTCGGTGTCAAAACCTTCCGCGCCGAGCGCTTTTTGAGTATCTTTGAGCACCGATTTTATCACACCGCGCACGCTCATTTCGTTCTCGTCAATCTCGCCGGCGTTATCTTTGCTCTCGCCTTGCGGGATGTCAAGCTCTGCGTGGTTCATCGTGATATAATACGCGTCGGAAATCTTTTCACGCAGGGTTTTCAGCTGCGCCTGACCGTTTCCGTCGAGCACATAGGTGCCGTTCTCGTCCATTTTGTAGTTGCTGAAAAGCCGCTGCGCTGCCGTGGAAAGATTTGACAAATCGGCCATACCGGCTTCCAGAGGCGCGTTTGCGCTGAGTCGTTCGCTGCGCGCCGCGGCATACATCGCGCTGCGCAGGCTTGCAATCCGGTTGTTGATCTGGCGCTTGTCAGATTGCATCGCGCTGTCATCCACGCGGACAATCCGTTTTTCGCCGGTTTTGAAAGTTTCTTCAATTGCAACATTTTTTATAGGGATGCTCAATTTTTCGCCTGTTGAGGTCGTAAAATTGGTCAAAGTTGTGAACGGCTGTTGGGTAATTCTGATATTGGCAGATTTTTGCGCCGTTTTTGCTGCTGCCGCTTGTGCTGCTGTTTTTGCAATCGCGTCTTGTTCGGCTTTTGCAGCTTCCTGCGCTGCTTTTGCCGCCGCCTCTTGTGCTTCTTTTGCTTGTGCTTCCTGCGCTGCGGCCTTCTCAATTGCCGCCTGCTCCGCTTTTGCTGCTGCCTCAGCCGCTGCCTGCGCCGCCGCTTTTGCTTCTTCAGCCTTCGCTGCTTCTTGTGCCGCTTTTGCAGCTGCCTCTTGCGCCGCTTTTTGTTCAGCTTTTGCAGCTGCCTCTTGGGCCGCTTTTGCCACAGCTTCCGCGATTGCTTTTTCAGCCGCTTCTGCCGCCGCTTTTGCCGCTTCTTCCTGCGCTTTTCTTGCTTCCGATTGAGCCTTTGCTCTTGCTATCGCAGCTTCCTGCGCGGCTTTTTTCAATTCCTCCGCACGTTGCTGCGCCTCTATTTCTGCTTGTTTGACGCCTTCAAGGAACTTATCGTGGCTTACGCCCATCATTTCCTCAAACTTGTCAAAAATCTCCTGTTCGGTCACCGATGTTACATCGGTGTACGCCAGCATTTGCTCGATAGCCGCAAAACAGCACGAGCAAACGTAGTTTGAAATATTGTTCAAAGTCGCGGTGACTTTTTCAATCATGGTTGCGTAGATTTTTTCTTCTGTTGTATCGCCTTGCTCTGACCAATACTCGCCGTTTTCTGCGCTGGGTTTTGCCTGTTGGAGCTTTGTCAAATCCAGTGCGATACCGCCGAGCGCATCATAGGATTTTTGAAGCTGATCGTAGTCTACAATCCCGTACTTGCTTAAAAATTGCATCAAATTAGTCGCCGAAACGTAGTTTTGCGCATTTTCCGGCGCGGCATAAACCTTGTTTGACAAATCAATCAGCGCGAATTGCTCTTTGCCCTCGGCGTATTCCAGAAGCGACGCCGGTGTGAGCTTGAAATAAACCTCGTTTTCAGCAACCTCGCCGCTGTTTTGGAGAATTTGCTCACGCAATTCATCGTAATTAATGTTGAGTTTGGTCGTCAAACTCAATAATTTAATCTGATTGTTTGAAATATCCATACAGTTACTCCTATTATGTTATTTCTATATACGGACAATATATTGCAAAACTTTATTTTTTTTGTATAATTGTTTACATAAATTTACGGAGTAAATAGTGAAAGTTTCAGGGATAAAAGAATGTTTTTCAAAAGCGGCCGCCTTCCTTGACAGCCCAAAAGTTGTGGGTGCTCTGGAAAAGCGCGCGCCGTTGATACTGATTGGCGGCGGCGGTACGTTTGCGGCGGTTGATACGATAAAAAACGCGCCAAAAGAACAAAACGAGCGCAACGCGTATTTTTTGAAAAACACAATTATCACAGCCGCGGCGCTGGCCGGTTCAATGCTTGCGGTGCGCGGGCTTGCGATAAACGGCCACAGAATATTCAAAGGATTGGTTGAAGACACCGTCCACCACGTTCACAAATGTGCGGACGAGCTGGGTGACGCAGCCCACAAACATATCCACAAACACGCGGACGAAGCAGGCGAAGCCGCGCACAAACACGCGCACCACGCCCATAAACACGCAGAACACGCCGAAGATGCCGCGCACAAATGTGCGCACCACGTGCACGAGCACGGCGAGACCTGCGGCTGCGGACATGACCATGAAGATTTTAAAACAATCCTGAGACTAACTGCGCTTGGCGTACTGCCCGTTGCAGGCGGAGTTTTAGGCGGTGTGGCCGCGGACAAAATCACCGGGCTTAACTCAAAAAAAACGACTGCCGACAAATTAAAAGAGGGACTTTTCCAATTCCTCGCAAATATTGCTTTGTGTAACGTAGGTGCGGCTGTTGCGTTGGGTATAGGTAAATTGCTTCACCAACAAGGGCTCATCAAAAAACTTGAAGGCGCGCCCAAAATGGCGGTTATGCTCGCAGGTGTTGTCGGTGCAGGGGTTATCGGCGGCAGCGCGATAGCAAACCATATCAGCAAAAAAGTTATTAACCCCGCGTTTGGCGAGGAAAGCAAAGGCAAACTCTACGACGAGCGCAAGCCAGAAGCCCTTGATGTTGCGCTGCATGTTGACGATTTTGCAACCTCGGGTGTTGTTGCAGGGTTCAAATGGATAGCGCCTATCATCCCGCTTTTCTACTTCATCTCGGGCTACCGCACAGGTATAGGTTATCGTAACGGCCAGCTCTGCACACACGTTCACCTGCCGCTGCCAAAGAGTATGACGCAATTTGCGCACGGTTCGGGATAATATAGTTGGATGCCGGAATTTATTATTGAAGAAGGAATAGAGGTTTTTGTCCTTGTTTATGCGGTTCTGTTTGTTGCATCGCTGATTCGCGCACATTTTGATGTGAACAAAATCAAGGATTATATGGGTTACGGGCTGGCTGTTGCGATAGGCAGCGTGACACCGTTTTGTTTTTGCGCGGCACTGCCGCTGTTTATCGGGTTTGTTGAGGCCGGAATCCCTGTGCAAATCGCGATGACATTCCTGATTGCATCCCCTTTGATAAACGAAACCGCCATTGCGCTGCTTATGCTCCACAAAGCCTGGATAACTCTGGCAATCTACGTTTCGGCCGGCGCTATAATCTCAATTGCGGGCGGACATTTTTGTAAAAGGTTTAAAATAATGCAAACCGCATCCGCGCCTGTGTGCACATGCGGCAAGTGCGGCTCGGGTAATTGCGCCGCCGGCATGTCTAAATTCCGCTACGCGCTGCATTATACAAACCAAACCATAAAACAAATCGGCCCCTATATCCTAATCGGGCTGGTGTTTGCCGCGCTTATGCAAGAATTTATCCCGCAGGAGTTTTTTGTTAAATACCTTGGTGGGCAAAATCCTTTCTCTGTCTTGATCGCCGCAACGGCCGGGATTTTTATCTACGCAGACCACGACAGCATTTTGCCAATCGTGCAAACGCTGCTGACAAAAGGGGTTCCGCTCGGCACCGCAATTGTTATTATGATGAGCACAACAACCATCTCGCTGCCGAAAATAATCGTGCTTAACAAGCTCCTCGGCACAAAATTGATGGCACTGTTTATGCTGTACTTGTTTTTGGCGTTTATTTTGGTGGGGTATATTTTATGAAAAAATGGCTGGTGGTTTTGTTTTTGCTGGCAGCGCCTGCCTGGGCGATAGATATAACGCGCAAAGACGGGATTTATCATATTGTACTCAAAGGCGAAAAAATCAAAAAACGCATTGAGTTTATTGCATCCGAAAACCTTGTCACAAACCGCGAGGCGCACAAAAAATCCGGTGCGATTTTGACCGTCAACACAGGGTTTTTTGACCCGAAAAACGAAAAGACGGTCTCTTATATCGTGACCGGCCGCCAAACCGTTGCCGACCCGATTTTGAACGAGAACCTGCTTAAAAACCCCGTTCTTAACCAAAATATTGATAAAATCCTTAACCGCACGGAGCTGCGCGTGCTTGAATGCCACGACGAATGGAAATATGAAATCGTGCCGCACACCGCTCCGGTGGATTTTGGCTGTACAATTGTGACCTCAGCGCAGGGCGGGCCGCTGATTTTGCCCGAGCTGCAGCTGGAGGAAGAATTCTTTGTTGTGATGGAAGACGATACGGTTGTGCGCGACAGCGCATCGGTGTTTCGCAAAACAGCGCGCACCATTGCTGCGCTAAAAGACGGCCGGCTGCATATTTTAATAATAACAAACGACAACCCGATGGATATATACGAGGTTCAATCGCTTTGCAAAACGCTCGGGTTTGAACGCGCGCTTGCCTTTGACGGCGGCGGCTCAACATCAATGAATTACCGCAAAAAATACAATGTGGTCTCAGAAGGCGAAGGCAGAAAAGTTAAGTCGTTTTTGATAGTGCGCTGAGGGGCAAATATGTCAGATTGCATCGCTCAGTTTATCCAAAAATTCGGCGTTGTGTTTGAGCGTGTTTTCGGTCGCGACAATTGAGTAAACCGGTTTGCCGGCAAAAATATAGTTTGCCGCGTTGTAAATATCGTCGGTCGTTATTGTGTCAATCGTCTCAATAAGTTTGTTGTCAAGCTGTGGCCCGTACGGCGTCTGCGCGCCGAAAATCAGGCTTTCAGTCTTGCCGTATGCGGTTTCTGTCCCGCCCAGCAGTTTGTTTTTAAGGTTTGTTTTCGCGTTTTGCAGCTCTTCTTCGCTGACTTTTTCAGTTTTGAGCAGGTTGATGTGTTTGTTGAACCCGTTAATTGCCTTTTGGACGTTATCGTAGCTGACTTCACCCGTGTCGGTGTTTTCGGTCGTTGTTTTTATAAAAAGTTGTATCGCCGTTGTCGCGTCGTATCTGACACGCTCTGAGCCCACATTGTATGCGAGTTTTTGCTGTTCGCGCAGGTCGCCGAACAATCTTGACGATGGCCCGTCGCCCAAAATAATGTTGAGCAGCCGCATTGCGACCTTATCTTTTATATTATCGTTTGTGCGGAATTTGTATGCCTGAATGATTTGCGCCTGCGGTTTTGCGTGAGTGTCGGTGAGCACCTTTGTTTGCTCAACCGGTGTGAAGTTTTCGTTGAACACATATTTGGGTTCTTTGACCTGTTTCATTGTGCCAATCTCTGCGCAAAGCGGGCGGAACATCTCTTTTGGCGCCGATATGGCAATTTTTCCCCGCGCGCCCGATATCAGCGCCGCGTGCAAATTGACAACATCTTGCAGCTTCAAACTGTCAAGGTTTGCTATAATTTCATCCTTGCCTATGCCGGCATACATACCTTTAAAAAGTTCGGAAACCAATTTGTCGGCTGCCGATTTTTCAGTCATCATAAGCATGTTGCGCATGTTGTTCTTCGCCTTTGTAAATACTTGTTCATCAAACCGCGGCGTGTAAAGGACCTCTTTGAGCGCCTGCATTGCAGAGACGGTATCTGCGCAGTCAAAATCCACTTCTGCCATAATCCCCTGATCATTCGCGGAAACACTCAGCCCGATTGCGTTTTTGCCAAGCTCTGATTTGAAAAGCGTTTCGTCTTTAGCTGCGGTCCCCTCGCCTAACATCAGGTTCAAAATTTCGTAGGCCGCCGGGTTTGCCTTGATTGGTGTATCGCATTTAAAGGAAGCGCTGATATATGCGTTGTTTGTCGGGATTTCGTTCATAATCAATCGGATATTGTTTGGGAATTGATATTCCTTGACGTTTGCGGGGTTGACTACCTGTTTGCCGGTAAAACTCACCGGCCCGTTTGATTTTGCTGCCGGATGCACGACTGTTACCGCAGCCTTGTTCAAATCCATGTATTTTTTCGCCGCCGTAACAATATCTGCGCCGGTCATGTTGTTGACAATCTGCTCGTAATTCGCCAGATACTCAAAATCATTATCGAGCAGGCTTTCGCCGATAAGACTGTTGGCAGCCGATGACACTTCAAGTGCTTTTGAGTAGTCTTTAATTAAATTTTTCTTGATAATCTGCATTTCTTCTGCCGTCGGAGGGTTGATCTGAACGCCGTAAATCTCATCCCAGATGGCTTTTAAGGCAGCATCGCAGTTTTGTTCCGTTGTTGTCGCCGCTACCAGCAAAGCCCGCCCGTCGGTTGCTTTTGTGCTTATTTTATAATCGCCAACATCAGGCAATGCGCTGTACTGTTTAAGTCTCCCGCGAATCCTCCCTGCCGGCCCGCTCAAAAGCATATCCAGCGCATCTGTTAAAACCTTTTCCTTGCCGTTGTTATTCGCCGGCCCGTTGAAACCAATCATAATAGTTGTGCCGGTCGCTTTGTCGCTTTTGATATCCTCGCGAACGGTCTGCTGTATCGGCTTTAACTCTTCCTGATACCTTGTCTGCGGTGCTTTGCGAGTTGAGGTGAAATATTTTGACGCAAGCGCAACAGCTTGTTCCGGCGCTACTTCGCCCGTGATGACGGTTGTCATGTTTTCCGGATAATAATTATTATTGTAATAATCCACCACATCCTCGCGCGTAATATTATTTATGTTCTCAACAGTACCCGCAACCAAATCAGTGGATGTGGATTTGATTCCGTAAAGATTTTTAATCGTCGTATTCTCGGCAATTGCACGCGGGTTTGACAAAATCATGTTAATCTCGGAAGATACAATCCCTTTCTCCTTGTCAAGCTTCTCTTGCGTAAACAGCGGTGATTCAAGCATTGATGCGTGCATTTTCACCTGGTTTTCAAAATCGGTTTCGTTCAAAAGATTAGAGCTTATGTAGTAATCGGTTTTTGCAAAATCGGTGCTGGCGTTTGTATCGGCGCCCATTTTGTCAACCCGTTGGAAAAAATCACCGTTTTCAAGCCCTTTTGAACCGTTAAAAAGATTGTGCTCAATGTAATGGCTTATCCCGCGCACCCTGTCAGACTCGTTCATTGAGCCGGAATTGACATAGGTCTTTACGACGGTCGGGCCTTCTTTTGGCACAACAACCACGCGCTGACCGTTCGGCAGCGTGTAAAAATTTGCTTGCAGACCATAGGGCATATTTACCGCACTAACTTTCATATAATTATAAAAACATAAAAACAAAAATTATTGCTAGTCAACCCAGTTCGCCGGATTTTTTTGCGGTCGCTGCAATAACATCGTAAAAAAGCTTGTTGCTGCGGCCGTTCATCACCTGGATGCCCTCAAACGTACACCCGCCTTTGGTTGCAACGTTGTCAATGAGGGTTTGGACGGGCAGCTCGCCGAGTGTAACCATTTTAGCCGCGCCGCGCGCGGTCTGTGCCGCAAGCAGCAGCGATTTTTCGTAATCCAGCCCCAATTTTTCACCGGCACGCGCAATATCTTCAATAACTTTGTAGAAAAACGCCGGTCCCGAGCCGGATATCGCCGTCAAAACATCCATCTGCGCCTCGTCAATTTCAATAACCCGGCCGATGCTTGAAAGCAGGTTTGTCACAAAATCCGCATCGTCGCCCGTTGCGCCAACGCCTCGGGTAAACCCGCTCATCCCCTCCATCACCAGCGCCGGGGTGTTTGGCATCACACGGATTGAGCGCGCGGGTAAATTTTCGGTTTTTATTCCCGCAGCAATTGACACAACAAGTTTATCACCTGTTATTACGTCGCGGATTTCGTCCAGAACCTGCATAACGTAATGGGGTTTTACCGCCAAAAAAATCACATCGCTTTGCGCCGCAAGTTCACGGTTATCACACCCGACATCAATCCCGAGCCTTTCACCGGCAAGGCTTGCAGCCGCGGCGGTTGCCTCGGAACCTTTAATATCGTCCACATACGCAAACCCAGATGTAATAATTCCCTTGATAATCGCCCCGGCCATCTTGCCGCATCCGATAAAACCGATTTTTATGTTCATGTTTGACACCTCATATTTTCATTATATAATAAAAAGAAAAAAGGGAATATAGCAATGAGACGTACACTAGAAGGAACAAAGATTAAAAGACAGCGCGTAAGCGGATTTCGTGCAAGAATGTCAACCCCGGGCGGTCAGGAAGTAATCAACAGACGCCGCTCAAAAGGACGTCATAAAGTGGCAATCACAGCAAAAAAACGTGCTTAGGGGTAAATGATTAGGGGACTTGCCCGATGCTTAAAAAACAATACCGGCTTAGAAAGAAGTCCGCATTCAACGCGACTTACAGGGTAAACCGCTCCTGCCACGTGCAAGGAGTTACGCTATTTATGGGACTGCCGAAAAAAGAAGATTATCCGACACGGGTGGGCTTTGTCGTAAGCAAAAAAACGCACAAGCGCGCAGTGCGGCGCAACCGCGTCAAACGGCTTATGCGCGAGGCGTACAGGCTGCTTTTGAAGTCCAATTTGGCACCGCAAAAATATATCTCGCTGATTTTTGTCGGCGGCAGCCAATCACTTGACAAAAACTTTGAGCAAATGCAAAATATTGTTAAGGAGTTATTAGAAAAGTGCTAGAAGGAATTTACGCGGAAGGTGTATTCACGCAAGAGCGTGTGCGGCCGTATTTGCCGCAGCCAATGGCAACGTCGGGGCTGGAATTAGGCTCGCAGGCGATATTTCGCTACTCGCAAAAAAGCTCGGCGTATCCGACAATCATTCTGCCCGAACCCATCTATGACAACGCGCTCGGGGTTATCCGGCCGGGATATTATGAACTGGCGCTTTCGGATATGCGTGATTTTTTAATTCTAATTGAACGCAAGATTCCGCGTGCGGTTATTCCTGTTTTTAAGCTTGAAGAGGACGCAACAGCGCCGCCGCCAAATATTGAGGAAAAGCCAACCTTGAAAAACAAACTGTGGGCGCATATTGTCGGCACCGAACCGCCGCTGCGCACAACTGATGAGGATTACGACAAGTTTCGCAAAGAGGGGCTGCGCGAAAAGCGTATCCGCGAGGTTGTCAACAAAAAGCGCGCAAAGGTTGGGATGAAGCCGGACGAGCCGGAGGTTTTTATGGAGGCGACGCTGGAATACGTTGAAAAAGGCGGGTATTACCTGATAAAATACGAGCGCGGCAGCATCCGCGCCTGGGGCGCGTTCAAGGGGTAGG
Organism: Cyanobacteria bacterium UBA947; assembly: GCA_002293275.1. GTDB lineage: Bacteria > Cyanobacteriota > Vampirovibrionia > Gastranaerophilales > Gastranaerophilaceae > UBA947. Next base: position 25,727 of record DBCX01000045.1, read on the forward strand.
GGCGCAGAAGTTATTCAAACGGGCTGAAAAACTCTTTTACTGAAATACCAAAACCGCTGCAAATAGCGGCTATTGTTGATATTTTTATATCGCGGTTGGCTTTTTCAGCGTAAGTAATACAACTTTTGGAAAGATCGGAATACCACGCCAATTTTTCTGCGGTCAATTTCTTTTCCTGACGCAATTGTTTTATTCTTTGTGCGACTTTCTCGTTAATATTCATATATTAATACCTCTTTATTAATACCTTGACATTAGCACTAAAATGTTTTATGATAATTAACGATACGGGTATTAACTTTGTTAACTAGGAGGAAAAAATGACAGAAGAAGAAAAAATGATATTAAGAGCGCTGGGGGAAGGGTTTACGTACAAAGAGATTGCAAAAAAATTCGCGATACCGCAGTACAAGATAACGCAGGCAAGAAAAGATATTATAAAAAAACTCTCCGCGCGCAACCTTCCGCACGCCGTCTACATTGCGATGCGTGACGGCATCATACAGTATTAGAATCCACTTTTCTATCTACAGTTTGCCCCTTTTTATTGCTCACTCCCTTACCGGATCCAGCCGGCCGGTTTCAGGGTCCATAATAAACCCGTATGCGTTCACGTTTGCCGGAATCAACGGGTGGTTCTTTATCGCGCTTACGGTCTCTCGCACGGATTCTTCAACACAATTGAACCCCTTCAACCAGTTTTCCAAATCAACGCCGCAGCTTTTGACAAAATCAATCCGTTCCTGCGTGATGCCGCGTTCAAGGATTTTTGGCATAAGTTTTGACGCGTCCATCCCCTGCACGCTGCAGCCGTAGTGCGAAATTACAAGGATATCTTCAACATTAAGCGAGTATATCGCAATCAAAAGCGAGCGCATGACAGACCCGAACGGGTGCGAGATGATTCCGCCGGCGTTTTTAATGATTTTTATATCACCGTTCTTGAAGTTCAACGCCGCAGGCAAAAGCTCAACGAGCCGAGTGTCCATGCACGTCAGCACCGCGATTTTTTTCTCCGGAAGTTTTGAGTTTGGATACAAGTCGTGGTGACCTTGCTCAACAAACCACCTATTAAACTCCAACATTTCTGTAATATGTGACATCTGTGTTAGTGTAGCACAGCGAACCTGAAAAGTCAAAATCCTGATTGACTGATGTTGCGAAGTATGTTACAATTTGCAGAGCAGGCGGGGTCTGTTTTTTGGACAAAGGGAGTATTTGATGACGGGCAAATCGGATAATAAACTAAAAGGGCGTGTCTATACACCAGAGTTTATTGTTAACGATATTCTTGATTTGTGCGAGTATAACACGCAAATCATATTGAAAAAACATGTTATTGATAACAGTTGCGGTGATGGTGCATTTCTTGCAGAAGTAGTAAGGCGTTACTGCCATGCCGCAATTAATATGCCCACAAAAAAACTTGCCGCAGATTTGTCAAAATATATCCACGGGATTGAAATAGATGAGGCCGAATGCAAAAAATGTGTGAATAATCTTTCTCAAATTGCGGCTGGATTTGGAATATCTGATGTCAAATGGGATATACGATGTGAGGATACTCTTACAATAGAAGATTTTAACGGGAAAATGGATTATGTTGTGGGCAACCCACCCTATGTCCGAGTGCATAATTTGTTCGGCAGTTATGAATCAGTTAAGAAATATTCTTTTGCACAAAATGGTATGACGGATTTGTTTATAGTTTTTTATGAAATAGGCCTGAAAATGCTTAACGAAAAAGGTATGCTCGGGTATATTTCCCCGTCATCACTTTTTAACAGTGTTGCAGCATCATCCATGCGGCGATGTCTGGCGGCCGGTCGTAGTATTAAAACGGTGGTTGATTTGAAACATTTCCAGCCGTTTGATGCGGTCACATATACCGTAATAATGATTCTCACAAAACAAAGTCAGGATTCTGTTGGTTATTTTGAATATGATAGCAAACCTAAGATGATTTCTAGCTTGGCCTATGAAGATTTTTGTATTAATGGTAATTTTGTTTTTGGGACGCAACCACAGCTTAAAGAGTTTAAAAAAATAATGTCCGCGGACGATGAAGTATGCAGAGTTAAAAATGGATTGGCTACGCTCTGTGATAAATTTTTTATTGATTGTTCCTTTGATGACCATACAATCCCGATAGTAAAGGCGTCAACCGGTAAAAAATATAATTGCCTGTTCCCTTATGATGAACAAGGAAAACTTTTGCCCTATGAAACATTGGAAAAAAATATTCAAATTAAGCAGTATTATGAAAAATTTGTTGATACCTTGAAAAACCGCAGCTTGGAAAATACTGATAACTGGCATGGCTTTGGCCGCTCGCAGGGGATTACGGATGTTTTTAAACAGAAATATGCTATAAATTCGCTCATTCGTGATGTCGACGATATAAAATTATCAATTTGTCCCGCCGGGACAGCAACATATAGCGGATTATATATATTGACTGATTTGAGTTTAGAGCAAATACAATCTGTTTTAATGTGTCAAGAATTTATTAATTATGTTGCAATGCTTGGTAAATACAAAAATGGCGGGTATTACACATATTCGTCAAAAGACTTGCAACAATATTTGAACTATAAACTAGGAAGAGGTTTTGCCTATGAACAACTCGCAATTTTTAAAAACGCTTAAACAATCATTTTTAACATATTGTCAAACAGGTGCAAGAAGTCCTGAAAAATTAAAATGTTTGCATGGTGCCATTGCACAAGATCTTTTGACTCGCTTGGGTGCTGGTTATTCGGTTGCAGCACTTGGCTATGGTAATGGAAAAGAAAAAGAAATCGCTGGCAGATATATGGACAAAAAGGTTGATATAATGGTGTCCAAAAAAGATCAAGCAGTGGCAGCTGTTGGGGTTAAGTTTGTGATGAGTAATTATGGACAAAATTCTAATAATTATTTTGAAAACATGCTTGGCGAGACGGCAAATATTCGTTGTAATCGTATTCCGTATTTCCAAATTTTCATTATACCCGATAATTTGCCTTATTTTAAAAAAAATGGTGAAATTAAGCATTGGGAACAGATTAATCAACGTAATTTGAATAAATATGTGAAATTGTCTCAAGATGATATTGAGGCTTATTTTCATACGCCTAATAAAACATTGATTTTCATTGTGAATTTGCCCGAGTGCGCATACCAAGATGAGCCTTTTAGAATGACATTAACCCAACAAAAATTTAAGTTTGGTCAAGGCGTTGTTTATAACGATTATGAAGAGTTTGCACAAAAGATAACGTATTCTATATTAAGCATATAAGTACGACAGGATAAAAAATGCGCCACCCGCGATTCGAACGCGGGACCTATCCCTTAAAAGGGGAGTGCTCTACCAACTGAGCTAGTGGCGCGCATCTATGCAGTCCAGTGCTGCACATACCCTAACTCTAACAAGAAAAAACTCCGCTGTCAAATGTTTTTTTTCGCGCACTCAAACATAGACTCCACCAGCGCCGCATTATCGCCCATATTCATCCCGTTTGACTCAAAAACCTGCCGCATGCGCTTTTCCCAAATCGCAAACATATCTTTTTTCGTGAGCCCCAAAACATCCGCTATCGCCGCCAACTCCTTAAAATCAATCGGCACAGGTGATACCCCGCGCAGCATATCAACCAGTTTCAGCCGGTTTTTTCTCGGGAACGATTTTAAAAACTCAACCGCGCTGATTTTTTTCTTGTGCATGGCGTCTTTCAAAAAAACCACGCCTTCATCAATAACCACAGGCTCTTGCGGAATCTTATACTCCTCAAATTCCTCGGGCTTGATATCCATAACCGCCGCGATTCGCTCCAGGGTCGTTGCGCGTGTTGAAAACGCAATCGCCGAGTCCGTCAAATTGTACACATACGACAGCGTCACACCGACCATCTCGGCAAAATCCTTCTTGTGAACACCTGCGGACTCTAAAAATTTTAATACTTTTTGTGAACTCTTCATGTCAAATTCCTCTTGTTTATATATTTAGCCGCAGTCAAAACTTTTTCTTAACCACAAACCGGATAATACAGGTCGGTATATTTTATTTATGATAGAATTAGAATATGAAATTAGTTGTCGGACTTGGCAATATCGGGGATAAATATCTTTTTACGCGCCATAATGCAGGGTTTATGGTGCTTGATAAAATCTGCGGTGAATTTAAAACCGACAAACAATTGAAAAGTCTGGTGGCAAAACAAACCGGCGTGATTTATGCAAAACCGACAACATTTATGAACCTGTCAGGCGAGGCTGTCCGCGCGCTGACGGATTATTACGGGATTGATTTGGACGATATTCTTATTATATATGATGATTTGAATCTGGATTTGGGCACAATCCGGTTCCGGCCGGACGGCTCTGATGGCGGCCACAACGGCATCAAATCAATTATAAAACACCTCGGCAGCAAAGATTTTGCGCGCCTGAAAATCGGCGTCGGCCCGCAGCCGCCGATACCTTCGGAAAGTTTTGTCCTGCAAAATTTTCCCAAAGAACAACACAATGCCCTGAAAGAGGTATTGCAAAAATCTGTTGAGGCGGTAGAATTTTATTTGGGGAACGACATGGTTTCTGCACAAAACAAGTATAATTAAAGTAAAGGGGTAAGAAGGCAAGATGTCACTACAACTGGCACAGCAATTTGAGGATAACGAGCAGTACGCCGAGGCCTACGCGGAGTACAAAAAGGTTTTTGCCAAAAACCCGCGCGATTTGGGTGTTATGGAGCGGCTCGGGCATCTTGCCGTTATGCTTGGCNNCAAATCCTTGAATTTGACGCCACAAACACTATGGCCTACGAGCAATTGATGGATATTTATGCGGACACCGACCGCTACAAGTATTACGTGTGCCGCGCAAATCTTCAATCTGTTGAGCAGCGCTACGAAAGCGCGATTAACGATTACAAAAAGGCCATCTGCCACGCCCAAACCGATGAGCAAATCCTGTCCGCGCGCTTTGTTCTGGCGACCTTGTACGAGCAGACAAAAAATAATTCAAAAGCGATCGACGAATACCTGCGTGTTTTAGACTGCGACGGTGTGAATGAGGAGGTCTACTTAAAATTGGCCAACCTTTATATTAAAGAAGACGCGCCGGCCGCAGCAATAGATATATTAGAGCGAAAATCAGACAGCCCGAAAATCCGTCAGGAGCTTGCCAAACTTTACCTGCACACAGGTCAATCGCAAAAGGCGGCCGAGTTTACGGATGATGAATATATAAAAGCTGCCGCGATGATTGATTTGGGCGAATACGAAAAAGCGTGGGAACTTGTCCAAAAAGGGAATTTTACGGACTTGAAGGCGCGTTATTACTACGAAACAGGCGATAGTGAAAAAGCGCTTGCCGCGGTTGACGAGTTTGAAGAGAAAGAAAAAAAATCAGCTGTTGTGCACCAGATGCGCGCACTGGTCTACGAGAATTTGGAAGACGATTTTAACGCGCACCTGAATTGGGGCAAATATCATCTTGTGCGCGGTAGCAAGGATATCGCGGTCAACGAGTTTCTTGCGGCCTACAAAATCAACCCGAATGACGCGGATTTGACTTCAAGGCTTGCCGCTTTGTACGATGAGGCGGGCGATAAAGACTACGCGATGGAGTTTTATGAAAAACTCGCCCGGCTGGAACCAACCAACAAACTCGCCGCGCAAAAGATTTCTGAATTCGGCCGCGAGGAGGGCTTTTTGGACAAACTTATTACCTTTTTTGGTAATAAAACTTAATATACCCCACCAAAACTAGCAAATAATTTTTTCAGGTAATTTTAAGCCAACATGGAAGTCAATAAAATCTCAAATTTAATACAGTTTTCAAACAATCCGTCGACCAATCTTTTGGCGCAGCCGCAGCAGCCTGCCTTGAATGTGCAGCAGCCTGACACTTTTGAAAAGAAGTCCGGCATAAAAGAGTTCGCGTCTAAATACGCTACCCCGATTGCAATTGGTGTGTTTGCGGTTTCATTACCGCTCAGCGCTGTGATGATTGGCCGGGCAAATAAAAAGATGTTGACCGAGCTTTCAAATCAGATGGCAGATTTTAAAAACAGTATTGCAAAGCAGGCGGAAGATATTAAAAACTCTGTCGCAGCTCCGGTTCAAGAAACGGTTTCAAAACATGATGGTTTGAAAGGTTTTGCCGGTGGTGTGTCGGCGGCTGCTCTGGTTGGTATGATTGTAGATAAAATCAAAATGCCCGCTCCGACTCCTCCTCCTTTGGTCACGCGTGATGGTGATACAACAAGTCTTAAAGTGCTTAATACGGAAGATGTTGGCAGAAAGCACAAACCAAACTCAATTGATGCTAAAAACCCTCTTGTAACCTACGAAAAAGGGGACAAGTGGGCTGTGGTTTCAAAAAACAGTGACAGAAAAGGGATAGAAGCTTCCATTATGGAAACAAAGTCTTCAAACTTGCTGGCCGTGGCTAATGACGGTAAGAATGTCATGATGACTTATAACGGTAAGGTAACCGACAAAAACGGAGAGCTGCTTATTAAAGCAGGCGGCGCGAAGTCTGCCGAGTTCAAGCCAATAAAGTTTGGTAAGATTGATGAAATTGACTTGGGTGACAATCAGGTTTCGGCAGGTGAAGGTGCAGAGCTTGTAATCGGTATGGAAAAAGGCAGATTTGTTAACGAAATTGTTGCAAGTATTGAAGAATTTCAGCGAAAAGTTCAAGCCGGAGAAATCCCGCTTCCTCAATTTGTTGCGGAACCCGGTGCGGAAAAACTGAAAATCGGAATACTTTCCGGTGGGTTTGGTTCACGTGCAGAATATACAAACGCTGCATCCAGCGGTATTTTTGACGGCGAAGAGGGCGGAGCTCAAACAACAAAGGGCGCGTTCAGAACTCCGACAGGTTTGACACTTACCGAAACTACACTTATCAGCTTGCACAGAGCAGGGTTGGTAGATTGTTCAAAAGAGGTGTTCGGTATCGGTAAGAACGTAAAATTCTATCTGAACAAGTCAGGAAACTTGGGCAACGGTGGTTTCACGGTCAATATGTATGACAAAGTTTCGAACGGCGAAACAAAAGCTATGTTTATCTTCCCTAACGATAGCATGTCACGGATGCCGGAAGCTATTGCTGAGGCAGCCGAGAAGATTGAAGATGGTTCGGCAGCTGTTGCTATGATTTCAAAATGTGTTCCGGCAGAAAAAGCCAAAGGTAACCTTGGTATTATGCAAATTAATCCGGAAACAAAAGAGATACTGGCATTTGCGGAAAAACCGAAAGTGATTGACCCGGCATATCTATGCAAGGACGATAAAGAAGCTTGTTTGACTAATACGTTCCAGTTTGCCGTGAGCAAAGAAGCGTTTGCGGCGTTGGATATCATTGAAGAGGATGAAGGATTTCGGAATGCTCTCAAAGGTAAAGACGCAAGAGATTGGTCAAATCACTTAATCCCGATAATCATGGTGCTGACAAAATTTGATGACCCGCAAGAAATGCGCGATAAGCTTACTGAACTAACCGGCAAAGAAAACAAACCTGAAAATCGTTTCTTGGACGGTGTAGCGGAGGACACTTTGTTGAGAGCAAAAGCGGTTCTTGGCAACCAAAAAGTCTATGCTGTACCGACAAGAGAGCCTTGGGTAGACGCAGGACAGCTTGACGCAATGTATGATGTTATGCTTTCTGTGGCGCAAGGGCAAAAAGGCTGGCTTCCGTTTGAGCAGAAAAGCGTAATCAACTCTATGAACCCTCAAACAGGTTTGATAGCGTCAACACCGGAACAGCTTGCGGAGCTTGAATCTAAATACAACGTTAAAGGCCGTGTTTTCGCAACGTATTATGAGGACACGCCGGTATCGGATGAAGTATTCGAAAGAAACAGACAGCACACTTTCATTAATGAACCTGTCGAGTGATCTCTTTTGTTGTATAATGAATGAGTGATGGATAAGAAGAATATACTTTTTGTGTTTGGAACGCGGCCTGAGGTGATAAAGCTTGCGCCGGTGATTATTCAGATGCGCGGCAAATACAACTGCATAATCTGTAACACCGAACAGCAAAAAGAACTGTCTAATCAGACGCTCCAGTACTTCAATTTAAAAGCTGATATCAACCTTGATGTCATGCGCGAAAATCAGTCGCTGAGTGAGGTTCAGGCGCGGATTTTGACCGCGCTGGATAAGGTTTTTAAATCACAAAAAATTGATGCGACAATTGTTCAAGGCGATACGATGAGCGTGCTGTGCGGCGCATTGACCAGTTTTTATAACAAGGTGCCTGTTTTCCACGTGGAGGCCGGCCTGCGCTCATACGATATTTTTGAACCGTTTCCGGAAGAAGTTATGCGGCAGATGACATCGCGTGTTGCGCAGCTCCATTTTGCGCCGACGCAAAAAAATAAGACCGCGCTTTTGCGTGAAAATATTGATGAGGACAAAATCCACGTTGTGGGGAACACGGTTATTGACGCGCTGTTTTGCCTTGAAGACACCGGTGCAAGCGCAGATGACAAGACCGTTCTGGTCACCGCACACAGGCGCGAAAACCACGGTGAACGGCTAAAAAATATTATCAATGCGGTTGAGTATCTGTGTGAGAGCTACCGCGACCACACGTTTGTTATCCCCGTGCACCCGAATCCGAACGTCAAGGGTGAAATTTATGCGCGGCTTGAAAAACATCCTAACGTAAAACTCTTGCCGCCGCTGGATTATCCGCAGCTTGTGCATTTGATGCGGCATGCAAAGCTTATCCTGACAGATTCCGGAGGGATTCAAGAAGAGGCGCCGTCGTTTGGCTGTCCGACACTTGTTATGCGCTACGAAACAGAACGCACAGAAGGCGTTGAGGCGGGGGTTTCCGTGCTTGTCGGTGCGGATTACGAAAAAATTGTTGACGGCAGCAGCGAAATCCTGTCCCAATCGTTTGAGGCAACACGGTTAAAAGCCCAAAACCCTTACGGTGACGGCAAAAGCGCAAAACGCATCGAGCGGATTATCGCGGACTTCTTTCAAAATCACGGATAGTTTCGCCCTGCTTAAAATTTGGCTGGCGTTTTGTCAACTCCAAGTGAATGCTCGGCTGGAATTTGCGGAACATATCCATCTGGCGCTGTTTGATATCTTGCATGTAATAAGGTTCTATTTTGTTTATCATACTCAACAGTATAGTATCTTTTTTAAAGGCCGGCAACATCAACCAAATAGACTATCTTTGTAATCCAAATTGTAAACTAATGTAACAAAGCACCCCATGCTTGAAATCTGCTTATAAAAAATTTTTTTGTATAAGAGTAGAGAGCATGAGGATAACAAATGACTGGCATATTCGGCAAGGCATCATTGAGAGCTGACAAAACAAACGGCGCACCGCGCACGGGCGATGGCAACCGTCCGGTGGAAACATCAGGGTCGCTTGCGATGTGGCAGCAGAGTTTGCTTATGGCAAGCGCGTATGATTCATTCTCAACAGCCAATCCTTTTGCGGTTGACTATGCGGCCTATGGCATGGATATGGGCGCAGCGGCAGATTTTACGAGCGGATTTTTGGCCTCGTTCTCTAACGCGGTCTCGGTGCTCGGTGACGGAATAAGTGTGGGCTTTTCGGGCGGCGGCGGTTTTTCAAGCGGCGGCGGTTTCTCCGGCGGCGGNNTCCACTTGCTAGAAAGTTTTCCATTTTATAAATATTGGGCTGGTTTGCCGGAGTTGCCGCCAAAAGTTTGGCTTGCTTTACCGCAACACTGTTGTCGGTGATGCGGTCTTTTATCCTCACAGCGATAGCTATCGCGGCAGCCGATGCGAGTGCAGTCAGCACATATGTCGTAAATCCGATAGCGTTAGTTTTTGCGACTTTTTTAGCCAGTTCCGGGCTTAAGACTTTTTTGGCAAAACCTTGACCTTTGATTGATGCAAGACCCTCTTCAATAATCACCGGTACCGATGTGGCAAAGGTGAGTTTACCCGCGTTTTCTTTTATAAATGTTGTTATTTTATCGGCGGTGCCTTGTGGTTTTTGCCCGTCAGGTTTTTTGGTTTTCAAAATCGCAATCAAAGCTATCGGAAGGGTAAGCAGTTTTAAACTTCTGCTATGGAACAAAACTTTTCCGAGCTTGCCCAGATTTGCGTTTGCGGCGTGTCCCATCTCGTGGAAAGCTGCAGGCAAAATGTTTTCCGGCAAAAGTATCTTTTTTATTTTTGGCATGTAGGCCGCATTGTTTCCGCTTGAAAATGTACCGCTCAGAATTCTTGACATATATTTTTTATACCCCTGCGGAAGCTTTTTTAAAACAGGTATCTTATTAAATGACTGCATAAGGGCATCGTCACATATCTTGAAACTTTCCAGTGAAGAAGGTTTAAATTTAAGGAGCTCAACACCTTTTTGGGCAAGCCCCGTAGTGTTGAGTGTATCGTCAATCGCGTTTGCAACTGTATTAAATTCGTCAAAGGTCAAACTGGCGCCAACTTTTTTCATTTGCTGCATAAGTCGGAAACTGATGTTTCCGGCCAATTTGTTTGACATCTTGCATACGACACCGCCGCACACCGCTCCGCCAACTATTGAACCTGCTGATGGTTTTACCTGCTGTTGTTTTTCTACCTTCATATTGTTAGTAAACCGTATAAACAAAAGAAATTGCCCGTTTTATGTGAACAAATTTACAATTGTTACAATCATTTAATCACGCCGGCGGATTTTAATATTTTCTTGGCAAGTTCAAACTCGCCCGGGTGATATATTTCGTGTACTTTTAAGAATTCTGTCACGGCCTCTTTTTGGGCGTTTCTGTCATCGCCGGTGTTGTCCAGATACCCGTAGGCTCTTGCGCCCTCAATTATCTCCAAATAAAGGCCAGCCGCAGCGTCAAGCTCCCAATCGTATGGCACATAAGGGCGCGTCACCCGGTCAACGTGGTAGTCGTTTTTCAGGTATTGATTTAACCGTGTCGGCGCTGCAAACGAGGTGCCGATAAGCACGTATTTATCAGGGCTCTGTTTGCCTTTGGCAAATTGGTACACCGCCTGCTCGTCGAGCGCAAACTCGTCTTTAATCCGCGGACCTTGCCAGCCGTCTGTGTCTTTGGCATCAAACGAGATAACGCCGTCTGTGACACCTTTGTAGCCCCCGTTTTCATCATAAACAGGTTCAAATTCGTAGGTACCCCGCGCATAGTTTGTGACGAACGGGTTTTCGGACGAGTATTTTGTCAAGCGCCCGCTTTTGTCTGTTGCACCGACTATTTTTATCCCGTCGGCAAAGTGCCAGTGGTTAAAACTGTCCGGCCCCTGGTTTCCGGAGGCTTTGAAAACGGGCACTTCAAGTTTTTGCGCCAGCTCAATTTCTTCCATAAAATCTTTTTCCTGATCGTGTGCACTTTTTTTGAAAATATTAAACATAAGGTCTTTGTACGTTTGGATATTCTTTGGAGTGAGCTTTTTGTGAAGTTTTGACGATAACTCTTTGTAATCAAAATATTCGCCCCACGAATTGACGGATATGTTGACGGCGTCAACCGGCTGTCCGTGCTCTTTCATCCGGATGAGTTCTTCCAGCGCCCCTCTTATTTTATCGGACGAAATTATCATCCATCCGCCCGAGCAGCAGTCCACAGCATCAAAAGGTATCACCTCAACTTTGTCCTCAATCCCTGCGGTGGCGTATTTTTTCACAAGGTCGCCGTGACGAACCCCATTGTACGTACCGATTGAAGTGTCCTCGCGTGAAAAGTCGTCAATAATCGCGACGACCTTTTTGTCGCCGGCGGTGAACGTCATCCCAGCTATCGGATTAATTTTCATACTTTTGTAAACCCTGTCAATATAAAAATTTGTCAGTTCGTGATAAAATTTTGGCATGAAAAAAGTTTTGTGTCTACTGATTGTGTTTTTGATTGGCGTGCAAGTTTGGGCAGCAAAGGATTTTGTGCCCGCGGAGCTTGACGTTGTCTACCCGCGCAAAACAATCGTGACAATCAAATCGCCGTCAACATTTTTTGTCGGTTCAACCGACCCGGATTTGCCGCTTACAATCAACGGAAAGCCCGTAACGGTGCGCCCATCCGGTGCGTTCGCCCGGCAGGTGCCGTTGAACAACGGCAAAAACGTCTTTACGCTCGTGTCCGGTACCCAAAAAGCTGTTTACATAATAGACCGGCCGATTCCTGTGTCCGCCTCGCGCGCCAAACCGGTTTTTAGCGGGTACGAGCAGCCTTTGGCGGTTTTGACAACAAAAGATAACACCGCGCTGCGCAGCACCCCGGTCAACGCCGGCATAAACCGTATTGCGCACTACCAAAAGCATACCCCGCTGCTTGTTGACGGCCATCAGGGCGATTTTTTCCGGGTTAGACTCGCTCCTGACCAAACCGCCTGGGTGTTCAAAGGCGACGTTGGGGTAAATGAAGGGGAGGTTGGCCCGGCTGCGCTAAAAAAGCAAGAACAAGCCGACAACCGCGAGTTTTATATTTTTAATTTTGAATTTGACAGAAAGCTGCCCTACGTAATTCAGGAAAACCCCTTTCAGGTAACGTTTTACGGGGTGTCAGGGCTGGATACCTACACGTTTACGCCAAAAATCCCGACCCAAAAGCTCACCGGTTACAGCGGGAACTTTCACGGGAACAAATTTGTGCTAAAAATACGAAAAGAGGTAAATGGGGCAAAGGTGCTAAACGGGACAAAGTGCCTGAAAGGGATGAAAATCGCGATTGACGCGGGTCACGGCGGTAGCGAATCGGGGGCAATCGGGTGTTTTCGCGATTTGGAAAAAAATATTAACCTCTATATAGCAAAATATTTGGAGGCCGAACTGCTTGCGCGCGGCGCAGATGTTGTTATGACGCGCCACGGTGACAGTTACATGGGGTTGTGTGAGCGTGTTGACGCGGCAAACGAAAAAGACGCCGTTGTTTTGGTCAGTATCCATGCCAATTCGCTCCCCGACAATTCCGACCCGAATACCCACCGCGGCACAAGCGTTTATTACTACTATGATCAGGCAAAACCGCTTGCACAAAGCATTTTGACCGCGATGACCACGCAGCTTGGACTGCCGGACGACGGCGTGCGTCAGGCAAGCTTTGCGCTGACCCGCAACACGCAGGCGGTCACCGTGCTTGTTGAAACCGCGTATATGATTAACCCCTACGATATAGAGCTTCTGCGCAACAAGCGTTTCCAGCTGTCAGCTGCAAAGGCAATCGCTGACGGGATAACGAATTATTTGAACAAGTAGTTGAGCAAGGTTCTCACACCAACACCCGTTGAGCCGCAGATGAACTCTTCCTGCGGTTTTTCCAGAAACGCGGTGCCCGCGATGTCAATATGCGCCCACGCAGTGTCCTTCACAAACTCGTTCAGGAACACACCGGCAGTTGACGCGCCGCCCCAACGCGAACCCGTGTTTTTCATATCGGCAACCGTACTTTTCAGGCTCTCTTTGAACTCTTTGTACATCGGCAGCGGCCAAAAGCGCTCGCCGTTTTCCTTTGCCGTGTCAACAAGCTTGGCGATAAACTCTTCGTTGTTGCCCATAATCCCGGACGCCAAAGTGCCAAGCGCCACCTTGCACGCGCCGGTAAGCGTTGCAACGTCAACAATCTCGTCCACACCGAGTTCTTCGGCATAGCAAAGCGCATCCGCCAGCGTCAGACGGCCTTCCGCATCAGTGTTGTCAACCTCAATTGTTTTGCCGTTTTTCGCGGTCAAAATATCGCCCGGTTTGTAGGATTTGCCGCCCGGCATATTTTCGCACGCGGCGATTATCCCGTGAACTTCAACGTCCGGTGAAAGTTTTTCCAGCGCGCTCATAACCCCNNCCGCCATATCGTCTTTCATAGTAAGCATTGACGATGCCGGTTTGATATCCAGCCCGCCGCTGTCAAAACAAATCCCTTTGCCGACCAGCGCAATTTTTTTCTTCGGGTTGGCAGGTGAATATTTCATATGGATAAATTTCGGCGGCTGAACGCTGCCTTGCCCGACAGCCAAAAACGCGCCCATTTTCATCCCTTCAATTTCAGGTTTTTCAAAAACACGTGTTTCAATGCCGGTTATCCCTTGCGCAATCTGAGCAAGCCTTGTCGGCGTCGCATATTGCGCCGGTTCGTTGGCGATATCGCGCGTCAATTGCATCGCATCCGCAAAGATTTGCGCCCGTCCCGCGTCGCCGCCTGCGAACGCGATTTTTTCCAGCTTGTCCGATTTTTCGCTCTTGTATTTGTCAAACGTGTAGTTTGCAATCATAGCGCCCAAAACAACCTGTTCGTCCGCCTCAAACTCAAACACCGCCGATTTAATTTTCAGGCATTGGAGCTTTTTGACCGCTTTTGTGACGGCTTTGCGCAGGTTTTTGTCCTCCGGTTTGCCAAGCCCCAAAAGCAGTTTATCCGGTGCCGCAACGTAAGTCTCACCGCATTTTCCGCTGAAATCAGGTGTAGCTGTGAACGAATCGCCTTCGCTGACGCCTGTTACAACCATATCGTAACCGCTAAAATCGTTTGTTATTTGAATTTCCATAACCTCTCCTTATCAATGTAAATATTATAACACAAAATATGTACAAAAGGTTATACCCATGATAAAATATTGACAGAAGTAGTAGGTAAATTTTTTGAAAACATATATGATGACAACGGAATAATACCCGGAACCCGCACTGGCGGGGCATTATGTANNACAAACATGGCTATCGGATTGATTGCGGCAATTATCTTGACGGTAATTTTGGCTGCGCTGCTGGTTATCCAGCATAAAGAAAAAAACCTGATGTTTGCCGCGCTTGAAAACGAAAAACTTGCGCTGCAAGAGAAAGAAAAACTGCTCGTGCAAGAGGCGCGGATAAAGGTTATGGACGAGCTTAAAGAGGACCGCGAAAAACTCCACGAAGAAGAACGCGAGC
>DBCX01000045.1:40624-46938 GCA_002293275.1 Cyanobacteria bacterium UBA947
CAGGAATATACCGAAAAAGAAATAGAGACCCGCAAAAAAATGGATGAACTCCTTGAAAAAGAAGACCGGCTCGCCGAGATTGTCCAAACGCAAACCTCCGAATTGGAGCGGATTTCCGGCATGGGTGCGGACGAGGCCAAAAATATGCTGCTGGATCAGCTTAAAAACGATTTGGCGCAGGAGCAAATGCACCTTATTCGCGAAAACGAGGCAAAAATTAAAGAAAATGCGCTGGAAAAATCAAAAGAAATTCTCTCGTCCACAATGCAGCGCTGCATGATAGAGCAGGTTGTTGAAACAACCGTGTCGGTCGTGGCTTTGCCAAGCGACGATATGAAAGGCCGCATCATCGGCCGCGAAGGCAGAAACATCCGCACGCTTGAAACGCTTACAGGGGTTGATTTGATTATTGACGACACCCCCGAGGCCGTTGTCCTGTCAAGTTTTGACCCGGTTCGCCGCGAAATCGCAAAGCTTGCGCTTGAAAAACTCGTGTCAGACGGACGGATTCACCCGCAGCGGATAGAAGAGGTGGTTGAAAAAGCCAAAGAAGAAATTGAGAAAAAAATGCTCACCGAAGGTGAGAACGCCGCGCTTGAAATGGGGATTGTCGGGCTGAACAAAGAGCTTGTCCGGACGCTCGGCCGGCTTTATTACAGAACAAGTTACGGTCAAAACGTGCTCCAGCACTCGCTTGAAGTCAGTGCGTTGTCAGGTATGCTGGCCGCGGAACTCGGCGCAAATGTCACAGTCGCAAAGCGCGCAGGGCTTTTGCACGATATAGGAAAGGCCGTTGACCAGACGCAAGAAGGTACCCACATCCAGCTCGGTGTTGAAATCGCGAACCGCTACGGCGAAAAACCCGAGGTAATCCACGCGATTGAGGCGCACCACGATGATGTTGTTGCAAATTCAATTGAGGCGGTGCTGATTAAGGTTGCTGATGCAATATCTGCCGGCCGACCCGGTGCACGCCGCGACACGGTTGAGATTTATATCAAACGGCTTGGTAAAATTGAAGAAATTGTCAAAAGTTACGAAGGGATAAAACAATCCTTTGCGGTTCAAGCCGGCCGCGAGGTTCGGGTTATCGTTGAGGCGGAAAAGTTTGACGATGCAACCTCCTCAAAACTTGCGCGCGATATCGCAAAACGTATTGAAGAAGAAATGGACTACCCGGGGCAAATACGTGTCACGGTCGTTCGGGAATTCAGGACAACAGAAATTGCCAAATAAAACAATCAAAATTTTATTTTTCGGTGATATGGTCGGCAAGCCCGGCAGGCTCGCCGTGCAAAAATTTGAGAAAAATGCGGATTTTGTAATCGCCAACGTTGAAAACGCGTCGCACGGGTTCGGCTTGACGGAAAACAACTACAACGAGCTGTCCGGCTGCGGGATAGATTGCATGACCGCCGGCAACCATATTTGGGACAGGAAAGATATTTTTGCTTTTATTGACAACGCGGACAAACTCGTGCGGCCGATGAACTACCCGCAGCCGGTGCAAGGCGTCGGATACCGGATATTTGAGACGGCCGGTACAAAAATCGCCGTTGTGAACCTGCTCGGCCAAATTTTTATGAACACGATTAACTCGCCGTTCGCGTTTACAGGTGAGATTAAAGAAATAAAAGAACTTGCGCCGGTTGTAATCGTGGATTTTCACGCGGAAGCGACCGCGGAAAAAATTTGTTTTGCAAAGGTTTGCGCCGGATTGGGTGTGAGCGCGTTTTTTGGCACGCACACGCACGTGCAGACAGCCGATGAAAGAATTATTGACGGTATGATGGGAGAAAATGTGCTTGCCTGCTCGCGTGACTCTCGTCAGCCGACACCGCAAGCACCTGCTCACGCGATGGCCTACATCACCGACGCCGGAATGTGCGGCGCCGACGGGGTTATCGGGATGGATTTTGAATCGTCCCTAAAACGTTTTACAACAGGTGTGCCGGAGCGCTACGAGATTTCAGCCAGCCCGCAGGTTATTGTTAACGCTGTTGAGGTTGAAATTGAAGCCGCAACAGGTCGCGCCGTCAGCATAAAAAGAATTTTTGAGGTAACAGATAATAAGGAAGAAGACGATGAAAGTTGATTTACATTTGCATACGTGCTACTCGGACGGCGTTTATGCACCTGAAAAAATTGTTGATTTGGCGGTTGACGCGGGGCTGGAAGTTATCGCAATCACTGACCACGACAACATTATGGCCTATGACGTCGCAACAAAATACATCAAAGAAAACGACAAAAAATTGCAGGTAATCCGTGGGGTTGAGATTAACACGCTCCATCAGGGTTACGAGGTCCATATTTTGGGCTACTTTATGGATGTTGACAACAGCGATTTCAAAGATTTGATGAAAACCCAGCAGGCCGCGCGGGTCAAGCAGACAAAAGAGATTATAAGCCTGCTTGCCAAAAAAGAGGGCATAAAAATCCCGTTTGAAGACATCACAAAACAGGTTGCAGAAGGCGGAAGCATCGGCCGGCCGCACATCGCCAAGGCAATAACCGCTGCCGGCGGCACAGAGAACGTGATTGAGGCATATGCAAAATATATCCACGACAACTCGCCCGTGTATGTGCCGCGTAAAACAGTTTCGCCGTTTGATGCGGTTGAAATCATCTACGACGCCGGCGGTATCCCTGTTATCGCGCACCCGCACGATATTGATGTGGCCGAAACGCTTATCAAAGAGCTGATGACATGCGGGCTTCGCGGGGTGGAGGCTTATCACAGAAAGCACTCACCGGCCTGCGTTGAATACTTTTCAACCATAGCGGAAAACCTCGGGCTGATTGTAACCGGCGGCTCGGATTTCCACGCGCCAAACCTTATCAACGGCCAGATAATTATGGGTAAAAACTTTGTGCCGGAATGGGTTTATGATAAACTGATTAAGGAGAAGCGCAACATTGATTTGGCCTAAATGGAGACTTGAACATACGGTTTTTGTATTCATCGTCACAGGTGTTCTGCTGTCGCTCGCGCCGGTGTCGATCCAAAACACACGCCAGGCACACTTTATCTCAAAATGGAACACGGTTTATAACAAGACCGATTATATGTTTCAGGTAATCAACGCGCAAATAGTTGATGATGTTGTTTTGCAGAACTTTAAGAGCGCATCGTCCGCGCAGCGCGAGCAAATGCTGATTAAGACAATCAAACCGTACCTGCGCATTAACACCGAAAAAAATGTGCCGCGCCGCTACAAACCCAGATATATCAACAAGACGCGTGTTTACGAAGGGCAGCATTATTATTTTAAAGATATGTTTTTTACCGACACGAATATGATTGTCGGGATAAAGGATTTGCTGCACCACAGCGGAAAAGAGCCGAGTTTTATTATTATGTTTGACATAAACGGTCTTATCCCGCCAAACCGCTGGGGTAAAGATATTTTCGGGATAAACGTTTACGAAAACGGCCGGATAGAACCGTTCGGGCAGGGACTTGAGATGTCCGAACTCAAATCAGACTGCGCGCAAACCGGCATAAGCTGCTCATATTTTTATAAAATAGGCGGCGGGTTTATTGAGGATTAAGCGCCCGCGGCAGCATAGTTAAGCGCGGTTGGCCAGCCAGCTGACACCGAGCCCTATCAAACCGCCGAGCAAAAACGGAGCGGCCACATTTGCGGCGAACCTGTTATAACCGTAATTGAAACAACCGTAGTTCATCGCATAGTGGTAACCGAGGTTGCCGTTGTAACGCTGCGGTGACCCGTAAAAATTGTAGATATTGATATTGTTTGATGAGCGTGAAGTCGGCAGCGCCCATGTACCGCGCGTTCTTGCGTAGTTGTAACCAACCGGCCCGCCGTAATCCCATGCTCTGATGACCATAACGATTTCTCCTAATTAATCCCTTATATATATTAAGTATATATTTTGACAAAAATTGCCTTTTATATTAAGATTTGTATCATGCTTATTATTTTTTCAGGGAAACAATATTCGGGTAAGGATACGGCGGCAAGGATTATGTTGAAGGCGATGCCTGATTTCAGGCGGCTGGCGATCGGCGATATAATCAAACTTGAATACGGGCGCAAAAAAGGGCTGACGTATGAGGAGATTGAGTGTAACAAATCGTTTTACCGGCCGGATTTAATTGAGCTGGGCAATTGGGGCCGCGCGCAAGACCCTGATTACTGGCTGAAAAAAATTATTGAGCAAGAAGGTAATATTATTGTGACGGATGTTCGTGTGCCGCACGAGTATGAGATTTTTAAAGCCGCGGGCGCCGTGACAATACGTGTTGAGGCGTCAAGACAAGTGCGCAGCAGCCGCGGTGAGCTTGTCGGTGAAGACGATGTGACAGAAGTCGGATTAGATGATGTCACGGATTGGGATTTTGTGATTGATAACGACGGTGATTATGCCGGGCTGCAAGCGCAGGTAGATAACATCATCAAGAAACTCGGGTGACAAGATGAAACACCACGCGATAATACTTGCATCAGGTACGGGCGCGCGTTTCAAAGACGACAAGCCCAAACAATTTGCCTTGATTAACGGCAAAACAGTTATTGAACACACGATTGAGGTTTTTGAAAACCACCCGCAGATTTTTGATATTACGGTGGTGATTGTGCCGCAATACCGTGCTGTGCTGGAAAAAATTCTGGCGGCAAGTAATTATAAAAAAGTCAAACGAGTATTAGACGGCGGTGCGACCAGAAAAGAAAGCTCGTTTATTGGTGTGAGCTCCGTTGAAGACGGTTGTGTTCTCATCCACGATTGCGCGCGGCCTTGTCTTTCGCCAAGGATTATTGACGATTGCGTGGAGGCGTTAAAAACTCACGATGCGGTCAATGTTGCCGTGCAGTCCACCGATACGATAATTGAGGTTGACAAAAACAATTTTGCCGTTGGTGTACCGCCGCGCAAAACCCTGCGCCGCGTTCAAACCCCGCAGTGTTTTAAGACCTCATTAATACAAAAAGCCCACGCCAAACAAACCGGTGATTTTACCGATGATTGTTCGCTTGTTATGAAATACGCGCCGGTTTTTGTTGTGGAAGGTGACGAAAATAATATAAAAATTACCTACCCGCAAGACCTCTACCTTGCGGGCAGAATACTTTCTTAAACCATTCCTTCTTTGACGGCTTTTACCGCCGCTTGAACGCGGTCGTTTACGCACATCTTTTGCAAAATTGAGCACACGTGAGCCTTTGCGGTGTGGACACTCACGATTAATTCTTTTGCGATTTCCGTGTTGCTTTTGCCTGAGACAAGGTGTTTTAAAACTTCAAACTCACGCTCGGTCAGCGGAACGCGGCCCTCGCTTTGGGATTTGCCCGGCAGAAATCCAATATTGTCAGCCTTTGGCAATGACGCCAGCGCAAGCGGTGCCACAACCGGATCAATCCAGCAGACACCTTCCACGACATCACGCACAACGTCGGCCAGTTTTTGCGGGTCGATATCTTTCAGGCAATATGCGCTCGCACCTGATGATAGCGCCGCAACAACTTCTTCACCTCTGTCGTGAGAAGTCAGCGCTATAACTTTTACGTCGGGCATAATTTCTTTTAACCGGACGGTTGCCTCAATCCCGTTCATTCCGGGCAGCCCCAAATCCATCAGGATAACATCGGGTTTGGTGCGCTCAATCAACCGCAGACCCTCTGTTGCGTCCTCGGCTTCGGCCACAACATCAATATCTTCGTTCGCGTTCAGCGCGCAGCGCAGCCCGACACGCGTCAATTTAAAATCTTCCACAATCGCTATTTTTATACTTTTTGTCATTTTTGTTATCTCCACTAATGTAATACCTACTCTATTAATTAAAGTACAGCTTTTGTTTTTGGTCTACTAGCCGGTTGGCTAGTATGTTTGTGATATGATTAAATTATGTTCAAAAAGGAAGAAGAAATTTCAATAAATGAAATCTATTCGGCGGTGAAAAAGTTCTATGCGGTTGAGATTCCGTTTGAGCGCCAGAGATATCTGGAAGATACGGTCACCGAATACGGATACTTGAACATCCCGTATACTCAGGCGTTGAAAGAACTCTCCCCCGCGGAGATTTTTCACGGGCTGGAAGTCAAGTGGGAAAATGAGGGTGTGTTTAAAAACGGCGTGTTTAGATACGACAAGATAAGCCCGCTTGCGCGCCACAAAATAAAAGATACCGGCTGGTTTAAAAAAGAGGGCCACAACATAAAACTCATCAACCTTGCAGGGCTCGGTGACGGCAACGAAACAACCGATACGGGAAAATTTATTGACTGGCTGCGGCAGCTTTTGATTTTGCCAACGGGTAAACCCGCCGGCGGCAGACCGGGCGAGGGCTG
>DBCX01000013.1 GCA_002293275.1 Cyanobacteria bacterium UBA947
ACATGGGAAAAGCCGCTATTTCAGCATGTATTCATGTGTTTACAATTCGTTACAACCGGTGTAAAGCACGCCGTTAATCCACTTTACGGCAGGTGCCAACCTCAAACCCCGGTGTGATAAGCGCAATCGGGATAATTTTTGTCATAATACTATTCACAAGAGTTTCTTTTCCGGCCATATATTTTATGGCAAGCGCCGTGTCATCCAGATGCGGCGCGGCATCCGTCGGTTTCAGACAACGGTTGACCTTTTGCCCGAAAAGTTTTTCATTAATAAAGTTACAAACCTTGTTGCCCGTCAGCACACCCGCCAAAAGCCCGCCAAGAATTGTCACCCCGCGCACAATCCGTGCCGCCGGGCCTTTGAGGTTGATTTTGTCGGCAAGTTTTCCGGCACCGGTGACGAACGCAAGCGCGATTGATACATTGCCGAAATATTGGACGAACGCCTCACGCGCCTTGGCTTTTGCGTATTTTTTGTCGTCAAACGCAATCCCGCCGGCCAACCCGCCCAGCACCGATGCCCCCGCAATCCCGAGCACCTCTTTCCCGTTGATTGCAATCTGCGTCACGGGTAATTTTTGGTGCTTTGCAAACGCAAAAGTCGTCGCCGCAACACCCGCCGCCGCGGTAGCGAATACACCCGCTTTTTGCAGCCCGCTCATTGGCACGTTTTCTGTCAAGTCGTTGCGTGCCGCCGCAAACGTACCGGTGTCCCAGTTGTTGAATTTGTAAGTTTGAAAATTTCCTAACTTCATACCGGCTACAAAACCCCTGAATCTAAATATTTCCACTATCTTAATTTATTGTAACAAAACCGCACGAAAAAATCAAAAAATAATTTCACAAACGTTTAAATTCTTGACATGTCTATAAAACCGCTCCAAACATTGAACGATTTTACTCCCGCGCAAAGATTTGTAAAAAATTTGGCGGGTAAAGGGCTTGCGCCGCTGCTTTTGCTGGAGGTTTCGGTGACCGGCGGCAGAACCTATCAGGCCTACAAGCGCGGCGGGAAAACCGAGGCGCGCGAGGTGTTTGTTGACAACATTGTAGGTGCGGCGTTTTGGCTTGGCGGGGTAAAGGCGTTTAACAAAATTATTGACAAAATTGGCGAAAAAGCGCTCAACGTTGCAAGTTTGGATGTTGATACAGCTAAAGACGCACTGCGTGACCCGGTTAAACACTTTTTGAAAAACAACACAAACATCACCGAAAAACAGCTGGGTCTGTTCAAATGTACCAAAATGGCGGCAAGTATTTTGCTGGCCAACGCGCTGATGGGGTTTGTGGTGCCGCGCATAAATCAAGGTATTACCGCAAAAAAAGTCGCAGAAGCCCGTCCGCGCGAGCCGTTGATGGCCAAATTCATTGAGCGCACAGAAAACCGCGATGCTGCAATGTCCGGTGCCGGGCAGGCATTGTCGTTCGCAGGTACGGCAGACCTTATGAACCTTGTGAACTTTTTTGAAAACAGCACCAGATTCCAGCTGCTTGCGACTGATGCGGGTGTTACGGCGGGGCGCGTTTGCAACGAGAGAAACGGGCCGAGCCGGATTGAAAAACTGTTCCGTGATGTGGGGTCAACCTATTTTTACATGTTCAATGTGCCGCTGATGTATAAGGGGCTGAACAAGCTGTTTGACGGCAGGGTGAGCAGGCTTGACCCTGTGGCGGCGCAGCAGACGGCGTCGCAGCTTGAAAAAATGCTTGCAGGCGGTAAGCTGTCGGCGGTTGAGTTTGAAAAATCCGCTGCGGGCGCGCTTGGGCAGGAGGAGTTTTTAACCAACGTTTATAACCTTGCGACCGGCGGCAAGTATGCCGACCCGAACAAATTTGTGGCGCAGCAGACCCTGCGCGGGATTGACGAAAATATCGGGCATTTTGTCAAGGATGTTGTGAAAAAGGCGGATGGCGGCGATATTACGGCCGGTGTGATTAAGTCGGTGCAGAAACAGAATTTTGTCAAGAACATGGCGTATTTGGGTGCCGGGTTTGCGGTGTCAATGTTTGTGCTGTCGACGGTTATTCCCAAAATGCAGTACGCAATAACAAAAAAGCTAACCGGCCGCGACAAATTCCCGGGTATTGAGGATTATAGCAAGGATAAAAATTGTCGATGAAGGGACTTGAACCCTTACAGATTTCTCCACACGCCCCTCAAGCGTGCGCGTCTACCATTCCGCCACATCGACATATTCAATTTTCATCTCGCCGCTTCGCGCCGATGCGCGTCTACCACCTCTCGTCAAGCCTGACATTTAGTCAGCCTTGCCTCGGCACAGTGCCACATCGACATGACAAATCCATTCTATCACAAAATAGTTAAATTCAAAATGTTTCAAATTTTTTTGATATGATTTCTGATAAAAAAATAAGGTGGCTTGTATCTTTCGTACTATCAGTACAAAACTGCAAGGCATCACCAAGAGTTTCATATAAAGCTACTCCCTAACCCTCACCTTGCCGCGCGGGGTGTAGTCCTCGGTAATTTCTTCTTTAAAAATCTTTGCCGCGTTGCAGGTGCTGAAGTTCTGCATCATAGCCTTGTCGAGCGCCTCTGTTGCAACAAGTTTCCCGTTGACATAGGTGATACCTTTTGTGCCGGCCGGCTCGTTCGGGCTTGACAGTTTTGCGCCAAAAATCTGGTTGCTCTCGTCCTCGGCCAAAATAAACCGCGTAACCTCGTTCATAACGTCAAAAACGTAGCGCTGGCGATTGGTTGCGCCCTCGTTGCCGGTGACAAGCAGTGTCGCCTTTTGCATCTCATCAAGCGATGCGCGGTAGTATTTGAGCTCGCGCAGCAATATTGCCAGGTTGTAGTGCGCCTCATACTGCATCGGCGCAAGCCGGATGGCCCTGCAATAGTTCATTCCCGCCTCGTGGTGGTGGCCGAGCAAATGGTGGGTCAGCGCATAGTTATAGCGGCTGTCGTAGTCTTTTTTTAAATCCTCGGTGGCCTTTTCATAAGCATCAAGTGCGTCGTTCAGGTATGTACGGTTGTCAGCGCCGTTGTACAGGTACTTTTGTTTGTACGCAACGCCCATATTGTAGTTGGCAAGCCCTTTGTTAATCTTTGTACTTTTTTTGTTGTTATAAATATACGGGATATTCAAAAGTTTTGGTTTTACATCCAAAATCGCCTGGTATTGTTCAATTGCGCTGTCAAAATCACCGAGTTTTTCGGTGTAGATAATACCAAGATTCATCCGCGCTGCGATGAATGACGGGTTGATTGCGATGGCTCTTTCGTACGCGTCCAGCGCAGAAAAATAATCCTCGTAGGCAACATAGATATTGCCAAGGTTGTACCAGCCGCGCTCGTGCTGCGGATAAAGTTCCAACCCTTGTTGATAAAACCTGATTGCCTTATCCAGCCGCGATTTTTTCAGCTCTTTGTCACCAAGATAAATGTCGTACATCCCGCGGGATTTGGCTGCCAAATCACCGTAAACGTTCGGATAAACAAACCAGGATGCAACCAGCGCACCCAAAAATAATAATGGAAAAATGATGCCTAAAATCTTCTTCACAAAACATATCTTAACATTTTTTTACAAAAAAAGCAATTTTTCCCGAAACCATGTGTTTACATGAGTATAGGTAGGTTTTAGTAACAATTTATTTTGGAGGTTATGGTTATGGCAGGTAACAGTTTAATGGTATATCCGGGCGGATTAAATACACCGGATTTAACAAAGTTCGGCGGATTTGACGATCTTATGGCAAACCCGTATTCCGGTGGTTATGCCGGCAACAGCGCGCTTTTTAACTACGGCGGGGGAACGCTTCCGTTCACGGGCGGTGCGATGCCGTTCTTGGGTTATGACCCCAAGTTGATGACTGATTATCAAGCCAGCTATCGTAGTGCAAACGCGGAGTATGCAACCCCGGAAGAAGGTGTTGCGCTTCGGATTCAAGACCTTGTAAGGTCTATTGAAAAAAACAGTCAGGGTGACATAGGCAGATACTGGGACAGATACATAGCAGATGTGCGCACTTTGTACCCGAACTTGCCGCAAGACCAGCTCAACGCCCGGGCAAGAGCGATGTATCAACGACAAACAGGTGTTGATATTGCATCGCATATTGATACAATCTCCGGCGGTGCATTTGGCGACGGGTTTTCAAAAGGTGCATCTTTTGCGTGGGTTGTCAATGGCACAAGTTCATCCGATAACTTATACAAAATCACCGGTGAAAAATCGCAAGGTGCCAGTGTTAAAGAAGGACTCGGGATGGCGGCAGGTGGTGCGTTGACAGCCGGAACAACAATTCTCGGTGTTAAGGCCGGTGCAGCGGCCGGTGCGGCGCTGGGCACGGTAGTTCCGGGTTTAGGTAACGCTGTCGGAGCAATCATTGGCGGTATCGTCGGCGGCGCTCTCGGATTCTTTGCCCCAAGATTACTTGTTAAATAACAAAACAACCTCAAAGACCGCGCACTTGATGCGCGGTCTTTGTCATGCTACACTGTTGCCATGAAACGGTTGTTGATTATTTTATGTTTGTTATGTCTGCCTGCTGCCGCGGCTGATTCAAACGATGAGCTGCGCGGGCAAATCAACGCGTTGTACGCGCAAAACGAGATTAACAAGGCGTATGAACTTTTGGACGCGATAAAGGTCAAAACCCCGCAGGATTACCTGCTGCTGGGTAATATTTTGCAGGACAAAGGCAAGCTCACAGAGGCCGTTACGATGTACAAGCGCGCGACAATTATTGACCCGCAGTTTTACAAGGCATTTTACAACATCGGTGTCATCTATATGCAGCAAGACCGGCCGCATCTGGCGGTGAATGAGTTCAAAAAGGTGACAGATATTGAGCCTGACCTGCCGTGGGGGCACTATAATCTCGGCTGTGCATTTTTCAACATCGGCGAGACAAAAAAAGCCCGCAGCGAGTTTGAACAGGCGGTTTCGCTAAAAAATAATGTGCCGGATTTCCACTACAATCTTGCCTACACGTACAAAAAGCTCGGCAACGAAAAGTCAGCGCAAAAATCGCTGGAACTTTATAATAAACTAACGGGAAACTAATACGTCATGCTGAACTTGTTTCAGCATCTTGCCATCGGTAATTTGAGTAAGATTCCGAAATAAATTCGCAATGACGTCAGCTTCCCATCAATATCTCATACGCCGTATCGGCGGTGATGTTTGCGTGTTCGCCAAGGTGTATATCGCGCGCGGCAAATTTGGCGCGGGTTTTTTCAGCGGCCTCGGTCCGGTCAATTCCGTAGTCTTTCAGGTGGGTTTTCATACCGATTGAGCCGAAAAACTCCTCAATCTTGTAAATCGCAACGCCTGCGGCCTTTATCTCGTCGGGCTCGTTTACGCCGAAAACTTCATACGCAAGCTTAGCCAATTTACCTTTTTTGGTCGCTTTTTGGGTTTGCAAAAGCCGCGGCAGCACAACCGCGAGCGCTTGCGCGTGGTCGAGCCCGTAATCGGCCGTCAACTCGTGCCCGATTCCGTGTGTTGCCCAGTCTTGCACGCAGCCAAGCGACATAAAATGGTTCAGGCCGCAGGTTGCGCACCAAAAGATATTCGCGCGTGCATTGAAATCCTCGGGGTCGGCCAAAACTTTCGGCGTTTCGGCGATTAAAACCCGCATCAGCGCGAGCATCCACTCGTCTTGCAGCGGCGTGTTCACGTCATAGGTGCAATATTGCTCCATTGTGTGGACAAAAGTATCCACAATCCCGTTCAGTGTCTGGCGTACGGGCAGCGTGAAGGTAACCGACGGGTCAATGACTGAAAACTGCGGGTAGACTTTTTCGCTCACAAACGATGCTTTTAAGCCCATTGATGCGCGCGAAATAACAGCGTTCCCGTTCATCTCAGAGCCTGTTGCGGGTAAGGTTATGACGCTTGCCAGCGGCAGCGCATCGGCGACCGGCAGACCTTTTGTGATGATATCATAAGGGTCTTGGCCGGCGAACTTAGCGCCTGCGGCGATGAATTTTGTAGCATCAAGCGTTGAGCCGCCGCCGACCGAGAGCAAAAACCCGATATTTTCTTTTTTGACCAGTTCAATTGCGCGCATGCAGGTTTCGTACTCGGGGTTGGGCTCAACCCCGCCGAATTCCAGGTAGTCAAACCCTTTCAAGGCCGCTGTTACCTGATCATAAACGCCGTTTTTCTTTATTGAACCGCCGCCGTAGACCATCAAAATCTTTGTATCACGCGGCAAAAGCCTGCTCAACTGCTCTATCTGCCCTTTTCCGAACAAAATCCGTGTCGGACGGTAGTATTCAAAATTGTTCACAAATCACCCCTCCTTAAACTAATAATATCATGAAAATTTGTGCTATAATACAGGTTGAAAGGAATGGGGGTCTTGATAGGTTTGATTTTGGCCGCGGGTTCGGGCACAAGGATATTATCAGAATTTGACTGTTCGTCCAAGTCGTTGATAAAAATAAACGGCAAGCCTGTTATTGAGCACGTTCTGTCCTATGCCGCGGGCGTTGAAAAAATATATATCGTGGTTGCGGGCTCTGGTATAGAAAACGTTGTGGGCGCGGATTACAACGGGGTGCCGGTTGAATACATTGAGCAAACCCGGCCGGAAGGCACGGCCTGCGCGATAGAATGTGCAAAAGATAAGTTAAACGATGATGTGCTGCTGCTTTTGGGCGATGAGATTTTTCAAAATATTGATGTTGCGGCGATGAAAGAGTTCTTTCTGGCACAAAATTGCGATTGCGTAATCGGTGTCACCCAAGGCGAGCCGGAAGAATTAATCCGAAAGAACTATGCGGTTGAACACGACGCCGGTGTTGTCACAAAACTTGATGAAAAACCCGACAAAACTTTTAATTCCCTGAAAGGAACGGGGTTGTGTATTTTTAAACCGGAGATGCTCAGGTACCTGCAAAGCTTGGACAAAACCGAAAAAACAGGCCAGTATGAGCTGACCGGCTGGCTCAACGCAGTTGTTGCCGCGGGCAAAATTTGCAGAATTTTCCCCGTTGCGCAAAAAGAGTTCAACATCAACTCGTACGAGGACTACGCGGCAGCGTGTAAGGAGACGGAATGATTAGTATTGTGGTGCCCGTTCACAACGAGGAAGAAAATTTAAACGAGTTGTATTCCGCGCTCACGCAGCTGATGGAGAGCCGCGAATACGAGATTATTTTTGCGGACGACGGCTCAAAAGATGGCAGCCAAAGTATTATAGAATCG
>DBCX01000015.1 GCA_002293275.1 Cyanobacteria bacterium UBA947
ATTTCTTTTAAAACTTGGTGGAAGTAAACCCAATCGCTCCAATCGCTACGAGTTCCTGTGGAAAACGTACGAATAAGTCATGCCGGTGCAAGGTAAACGGTAACGTTGCGACCTTCAAGCATCGCCTTTTTCTCAACAACAATCGGATCTTGCTCCAAATCCGTTAAAAACTTTTCTGCAAGCGCAAACGCAAGGTTTGAATGCTGCATCTCGCGCCCGCGGAGCATGATAACAATTTTAACCTTGTTACCTTGCGATATGAATTTTTGGATGCTTTTTATACGCACCTGATAATCGTGCGTATCTATCTTGTAACGAACCTTAATCTCTTTCAGCTCAACTGTGTGCTGTTTTTTCTTGGCCTCTTTGGCGCGTTTTTCAACGTCATACTTGTGTTTGCCGTAATCAAGTATCTTTGCAACCGGAGGTTCCTGGTTGGGGTTGATGAGCAGCAAATCCAAATTCGCATCATAGGCCATTCTCAAAGCCTCCGATGTCGCCACAACACCTCTGTTATCCCCGTTTTCGTCAATTAATCTCACTTCTTTTGAACGGATGCGCTCGTTAATAAAGACCTGTTCTTTTCTGTTATCGGTAGCTATTGATTTTCCTCCTGTTACAGCTTTCATAATACCACAATTTTACATTTTTTTCTGTAACAAAATGTAAAACATTGCCGCCTTTGTTTAAAGAGTTGGCAAAAAAATCCGATAAATAACTTACCGGGACCCCACAAAACAGAATATAAGGAGTATTAAAATTATGGCAGTTGAAATGAAAGAGCTAAACAGTGTAATTCTAGATTATGGCAGCGAATCGCAAAAGCAGATTGACATGACGTTACCTCTGCAAATGCTGTTCGACGATGTGATTCAGTTTGTATCGTTTGTCGAATCTTAAAAAACACTGAAAAAACAACTCAAAATTTAACCGTACGCAGCGCGTGCGGTTTTTTTTATGCTAGAATTGTTGTATGGAAATCAAACAGGAATTTTTGGAACAGGCGGCGAAATTAGCCAAAAGCGCGGAGGTTCTCCCCGGCGGTGTGGAGGAGCTTGCAGCAAAATTGCAGCACGCAAGCGAGACCGGCAAACCGCTGCGCGTAAAACTCGGTATGGACCCGACCCGGCCTGATTTGCACCTGGGGCACACTGTTGTATTGCGCAAACTGCGCCAGTTTCAAGAGCTCGGCCACAAACTTGTGCTGATTGTCNNGACCCGTCCGGCAAGTCCGATACGCGCCCCAGCCTTACCAAAGAGCAGGTTGAAGAAAACGCCAAAAGCTATTTTGAGCAGATGAGCAAGGTTGTTGATGTTTCAAAAGCCGAGGTTGTAAACAACGCGGATTGGCTGCACAAGATGAGTTTTCTGGAACTTTTGCAGCTTGCCGGCAAGATTACCGTTGCGCAGATGATGACCCGCGACGATTTTGCCAAACGATACGCCGAAGGCAAACCGATTTCAGTACACGAGTTCTTTTATCCGTTGATGCAGGCCTACGACTCTGTTGAAATCGACGCGGACATTGAGTTTGGCGGCACTGACCAGCGGTTTAACAACCTTTTGGGCCGCGATATTCAGGCTGCTTACGGGAAAAAATACCCGCAGCTTGTCATGCTTTTACCGTTGATTGAGGGCACCGACGGGGTGGTCAAGATGTCAAAAACCCACCCGGAACACTGTATTTCGCTAACCGACAGCGCAAAAGATATGTTTGGCAAGCTCATGAGCATCCCTGATACGCTGATTGAAAAGTATTACGAGCTTTTGACCGATGTTGACACCCGCGGAATCAAATCCCGGCTTGAATCATCAAACCCGCGCGATATTAAGATGCAGCTCGCGTCTATGATTACCGCTGAATACCACGGTGCAGACAGTGCGCAAAAAGCGCAGGATGAGTTTATAAATGTGTTTTCAAACAAAGGCCTGCCCGATGACATGCCGGAGGCAAATGGAATGGGCGGCAAAAACATACTGGATGTCCTCGTGGAGCTTGGTTTTGTGCCTAGCAGAGGCGAAGGCAAACGCTTAATCGCGGGCGGCGGGGTAAAACTTGATGACAAAAAAATCGCCGACCCCAGCTATACCATAAACCTTGCAAATGATGCTATATTACAAGCAGGCAAGAGAAAATACGCGAGGCTATTAAAATGATAGAAAGACTAAAAGAAGATATCAACACCGTTATGCAAAAAGACCCGGCAACACGAAACATTGTTGAGGCGGTGCTTTGCACACCCGGGCTGCACGCGCTGTGGGTGTACAGGATTGCGCACAAGCTGCACGTGTGGGGGCTGCCTGTTGTTCCGCGATTGCTTTCATATCTGGCACGGATAATTACGGGGATTGAAATCCACCCGGCCGCAACAATCGGCCGCAGACTGTTTATTGACCACGGTGACGGCGTTGTTATCGGCGAAACGGCTGTTATCGGCGATGATGTGCTGATTTATCAGCAGGTGACACTGGGCGGACGCGGAAAATGCTTTAACGGAAGCGATTTAAAACCATGCAAAATAGGTGAGCGGCGCCACCCGAAAGTGGAAAACGGGGTCATGATAGGTGCGGGTGCAAAAATTATCGGCAATATGACAATCGGCAAGAACGCCAAAATCGGCGCGGGGTCGGTGGTTATGGACAATGTCCCGCCAAACTCAACGGTTGTCGGCATCCCCGGCAAAGTGAAAAAATGAAAGGAATTTATGAGAGCGGTTGTATTTGATAAAGAGCTGAAAGTTGTTGAAGATTATGAAAAACCGGAGGTGAACGCCGGTGAGGCGCTTGTAAGGGTGACTCTTGCCGGGATTTGTAACACGGATTTTGAGATTACAAAAGGATATATGGGTTACGTCGGCGTGCTCGGACACGAGGCCGTTGGTGTAATTGAGGATGCGCAGGACAAATCGCTCATCGGCAAACGTGTTGTGCCGGAGATAAATTACGGCTGCAAAAAACCGGGCTGTCCGTGGTGCGCACAAAAGCTTTACCGGCATTGCCCCGAGCGCCGCACGCTCGGAATTGTCCAAAAAGACGGCTGTTTTGCACAGTATTTCACCATGCCGGCTGATGTTTTGTTTGAGGTTCCTGATAACGTGAGCGATGAGCAGGCAGTTTTTGTTGAACCGCTCGCGGCCGCGCTTGAAATCACCGAACAGCTCCATATCAAGCCCGATGCGCGCGTTTTGGTGCTTGGTGACGGCAAACTGGGGATTGTGACAGCGCTGGCGCTAAAAGCGCTCAATCTTGATGTGACGCTTGTCGGCAAACACAGGGAAAAAGTCAGTATCGCAGGCGGCATGCTTTTGCAAGACCTTGCGATAAAAAAAGAGTGGGATGTTGTGGTTGAGGCAACAGGTTCAATATCAGGGTTTGAAACAGCGCTGGCGCTGGTAAAACCGCGTGGGGTGCTGGTTTTAAAAAGTACGGTTGCAGGCGAAAAACCGCTGAATCTTGCACCGGTCGTGATTGACGAGATTACGGTCTTGGGTTCGCGCTGCGGGCAATTCCCGGCTGCGCTGCGGCTGCTGCAAAGCGGTAAAATTGATTTTTCACCGCTTATTTCAGGGGTTTATGACGCAAAAGACGCACTCGCAGCATTTGACGCCAACAAAGAAAAAAATACACTAAAAGTATTACTCAAGTTTTCCTGATTTTTGCCGTTATACTATCTGTTAGAAGAATAGAGTCAGCATAAATGTTGCGAAAACGTTACATACATGGCAATAAATGTGTTTGTGGTGTTTTTATATTTATGTGGGACTCGTAAGGGTAAAACATGCTACGAGATACCATCGAACTGAATATCAAGAGAATCATTGATTTTCTGACATATTCAAAAAACTTCCTAGTAAGAACCAACCCGATACAAGCATCAATTCAGGGATTTGTTGAAGGGTTGAAAGAGTTTCTGACGATGAAGAAAAAACTCAAAATGGCGCAGTACCGGCTAAATTACCACCGCCACCAGTTTCAAAAAATGGAACAGTTAATCGCAGAAAACAACAACCACAGCTTCTTAAAAGGAAACAACCTGAACGAAACCCGCTAGCAGCGGACAAACTCTAAGGGAAAATTAAATGGGATTACTCGTTTCACACATTAGATTACAGTATTTGACGCAGATGCGGCTGGATTTGGAATACAAAATGACGCTGCTCACACAGAGCAAAATGTCTTTGATGCAGTCTGCAAGCGATCTTATCACTGTCGGAAGCGATATGGACCCTGAATCTCCTCAATCTAAAATGATTGCGCAGCGTCAGGCTAAGTTAAAAATATTAGAGCAAAAACTAGACCTTCACATGCAAGAATATCAGGCCCGATTGAAGATGATTGAAACGGAAGAGCAGTCGTGCCGCGCTATGCAGGATGCAAACATCCAGCGCTCATTCAGCTACGGGCAGCAAAGATAATTAAGTAGTTTGCACAAACAGGCTGATTATGTCGTTTAGTGCGCTGCATTGTTTTTGAATCTTTTTAATCTGCGCCTCCGCCGCACTGATTTGGCTCTTGCATTCTGCAATGTTGGCTTTGCACTCGTCCGAGAGACTTACAAGGTTCTCCTGAAACTGCTGCGCTTCTTGCAACACGCCTTTTATCGGGATACCAAGCGCGCTCATTGTCTGGCTGATAAGCTGGGCACCGGTTTGTTTTGTTATACCGGGCGGGAGCTGTGATATCAAATTCTTTAAAACGGTGACGTTCGCCGGTGCGTCAAATTCTTCCTCAACAGAGGGTTCAACGGCAGGCTGCGGGATGAAATTTTGTATCGGCGGAACTGCCGGGGCGGGTGCTGTTTGCACGGCAGCAGGCTGCTCAATCTCAACACCGGATTGCTGCTTGAGAGCATCTACTATCTTTTTTCCTACGCTGTCGTTCAATACTTCCTCCCATGCCCATTATAATTAGAAAGCAGAACAAATGCAAATGATTTCAAATTGTAAAGTTTATGCAATACAGGCGGTTTATGTTAGAATAGAAGACATGGGAATAAAGCCTTGGGAAGATTATTTTCTGGATTTGGCAAGGACGTGTGCCGGCCGGTCAAATTGCCTGCGTGCGCAAGTCGGTGCGGTTATTGTCGGGACTGATAAGAAGATTAAGGCAACCGGTTACAACGGGACGCCCTCAAAGGTGGAATCCTGCGCGGAAAAAGGCGAGTGCTACCGGATTAAAAACAATATTCCGTCGGGCACCTGCTATGAGACCTGCCGCTCCATCCACGCCGAGCAAAACGCCATAATCCAGGCCGGGCAAGACAGATGTCAGGACGCAACCTTGTATGTTTGGGGGCACGATTTTTGCTGCATCCTGTGCAAACGGTTTATCGCCCAGTCCGGGATACAAAATATCGTCTTGCGTAAGGACGAAAACTCACCGGTTGTAAAATTCACGGTGGATGATTTGCGCCGCGAACTAAACTAATTTCTCATCCTTTTAATCTATGCAAAAACGGAAATATTTAAGGTAAAATGGTGATATGCTAAACAGTTACGAAAGTTTTGACAACTCGGAGACATCGGCGAGAAAATCCGCGCTTATACAAGAGCGCGTGGGCTTGGTGTCCACGCATATGTACAAGCAATATCTTGATGCGCAGCACGCCAACATCAACACAAACGAAATTTTTGTCCGGATGATACAAAATATCCAGGCGGTTTCCGAGAGCCTGAAAGAGGCGTTCTCATCGCGCGGCATCACAACACAAAACATTTATGTTGACACGGACCCGCAAAACTCTGTCGTGATTATGAACATATTATGGCATAAGATGAGTTTTACCACACGGTGCAATTTTCAGCCGCAGGCGCTTTACCGTGAGAGCGGTGCGCATATTTTCTCCAGCCGGATAATGGCGATAAAAGGGAATTACAGCGAGATTATGAAAGGTGTTGTAGAACACGACGAGGAGATGGGCAAGCTGCTTGATAACGAGGTGGCATCGCTGTTTGTGCCCGCGCAAAACAATCAAAGCGCAATAATGAAGATAAAACACCTTCCGGGACGCGAGTTTGAATTGAACCAGTCCGATGCACCGCGCGAGTTTGTGCTGAAAGTCGTTGAGGCGATGTGCGGCGGCGGATTCTACCACGAAGAAGGTTCGAGAAAAAGTTTTAATATCTAGCAAATTTTATTTTCACGGATTTTAAATAACCTATGCAGATAAATTTTTATCCTTCAATAGCGTTTGGAGCCATGAAAAAGTCACAATTTAAGAGTCTTGACCTTGCCTGCGTTGAAACTTTTAAAGCACCAATTCAACAGTTCAACACACATGCTGACCTGAACGCGTGGGCTGCGACAAAATTGCTGCCAAAGTTTGAACTTGAACAATACCACAACAAAAACTATGACGAAACAAAAGAACGGTTGGAACGCTTGCAATGCTGGACCGAGTATTTGGGCAGAAAAGACAACTTCTACGACGAGCATCCTGCTCAGGCATTGTTTATTTTCAACTCCATAACCAAAGATATAAAACCGAACAACCGCGAGATGCCGCCAATTTTTGATGCTGCGGTGCTTGCGAAAACAGTTGAAAATTTTGATATTAACAGTAATTTCAAAAAGGCCTACGAAAACAACCTGCGTATATATAATATGAGTTTAGGTGATGAAGTCGACACAGGCGAGACAGAAACCAAGTGGGTGAGAATCCCTTCAAAATACAACGACCGGGAAAATTTTGAGGCCAATGTAGTCAAATTAAAAATGCTATCGCACCGCAGCTGGTGTACAAAATCATCTCAAGCCGGACCTTATTTAGAAAAAGGCGATTTTCACATATATCTTAAAAACGGCCAGCCAAAGGCCGGGATTCGGCTAATCTTTAACAGAATAGCAGAAATTCAAGGCGAGAAAAATAACAGCGTTGTTCCGTTCCGATATGTTGACAAGATTGATGAGTATATCAAAGAACACAAATTTAACACAGATAACGTACGATGGGGCATAGAGCAGGCAAAAGAACAACGCGAGGATTTTGACAAATTGAATTCAGAAATTGCGGAGCTGATAAAAAACAATGATTATGACGCTGTTCTAAAAATAGCCGAAATCGAAGTAACTTACGAAGACGGCAAACGCGTCTTATCGAATTATGGGCAGCCCCTGAATGATTGTAATTGGCAAGAACTGGGGGTTAATGAAAACAAACTGCTGAAAGATGTCGTAAAAATTAAAGGTTGGGCAAGATTTGAAGATTCCACTGCAACGGATTTAAGCAAGTTGGAATACATCGGCGGCGATGTATACTTTAATAAACGTTCACATATAACCGATTTGAGCAACTTAAAGTACATCCGAGGCAACGCAGAGTTTGAAAAGTCAAAAGTGAACGATTTGAGCAGCCTGGAATACATCGGCGGCAATGCGAACTTTAAAGGCACAGACGTAACCGATTTGGGCAATTTAAGACGCGTAGACGGCAATGCATACTTTAGTCACGCAAAGGTAACCAATTTGAGCAGGTTGGAATACGTTGGCGAAGATGGATTTTTCAGAGATACAGGCGTCACTGATTTGAGCAGATTAAAGTACATT
The DNA here is from genome assembly GCA_002293275.1 of Cyanobacteria bacterium UBA947. Classification (GTDB taxonomy): domain Bacteria; phylum Cyanobacteriota; class Vampirovibrionia; order Gastranaerophilales; family Gastranaerophilaceae; genus UBA947. The sequence continues at coordinate 7,546 of DBCX01000015.1, forward strand.
TTTGGCAATGCGAAGTTTGAAGACTCAAAAGTCACCGACCTGAGCAGTTTGGGATGCATTAGCGGCTTTGCAAACTTTGAAAAATGTCCCGTAAAATCCGTACCGTCTTTAACCGCTATCGGAAAAGATTTGTACCTGAGCTCGGAAGAACAAAGAGAAATATTTAAGAACGTTAAAGTCGAAAGGGAAATAATAGTCCGTCAAACTACAAGTTCTGAATAGCTTTGCTATCGCCGTCGATGTCTTCTTTGAGCATCTTTTTGACGACATCGCCTTGCGTATCAAGCATCTTGCAAACGGTTTCAATATTGCGGACCTTGTTTGAAAGGATGGTATCGGCGCTTGCCGTGATATTGCCGGTGATGTTCTGATAAGCCGCAAGCGCCGCTGATGAAGTACCTTGCATCAGGTTTGCCATAACCATCGCCGGAAGCCCAAATTCGCCCAGGTAAGGTGCAGCCGCCTGCATAATCCCGCCCCAGCCTGATATAACGCCGGCCAACGGCATAACAATATTTTTACCTGACCAGCCGTAACCCGAGCCGCCGCCAAGCCCCCAGGCC
>DBCX01000025.1 GCA_002293275.1 Cyanobacteria bacterium UBA947
TTGGAGAAAAAATTTACACAAATAGGATCAAGCTGGGGAGTAATTATATCCAAAGAAATACTTGCAATGATGGATATAAATCCAGTTTTAGACAATGTGAGTTTTGAGATTCAGCCTGACGGTAGTTTAAGGTTAAAAAAAGTTAAACGCAAGGACTAAATAACTTATTTGAAAAATGCACTTGCATTTTTCAAATTGTTATGTTATAATGAGGATATGGACAAGTTATTTAGGGCGGAATTTACAAATGAAGCGTTTGAGCAACTTTGTAAGTTGCAAAAATCAAATATAGCCGACTACAAAAAAATTGTTAAAGCCGTTGCTATATTTGAAAAATTTGGCAAAGATGCATGCAATTCAAGACCGTTAAAGAGTGGTTTGTTTGAAATCAAGGCCGACCAAGTACGTGCGTACTATAAATATTACGAAAACAGTATTATAATTATCGGAATAATCGTTTTGAAAAAAACCCAGAAAGCCCCCGAACGCTACATAGAACAAGCTTTAAACAATATTGAAAGATACTTGAAAGAAAATAAGGAGTAATGATATGAGAAATAAAATTACAACCGAAGATCTAATTAACAGATTGCCAAAAGAAGAGGCTGACCAATTGCGTCGTGAAATTGACGAAGAAGTTGCGAAAATCCGCGGCGGTGCGCGCGTTGGTGCCGGTAGAAAATGCGTGGCAGATGCCGCTAAAAACCGCACAATTCGCCTAAATGATGCCGAATATGAGCTTTTTCTTAAAAAAGGCGGCGGTAAATGGCTAAGACAAGAACTTAGAACAGGTACTCAAAACTAAACAACCTTCGCGAGCGCATCAAGCACAACAGGGTCCCATTTTGTTTCGCCGCGCATGATTTCCAGCGCCTGTTTGACTTCCAGCGCTTTTCTGTGCGGTCTGTCCGAGGTCATTGCGCTAAACGCGTCAGCCGCCGCGATAATCCGCGACCCGAACGGGATAGACTCGCCCTTCAAACCCTCCGGTTTGCCGCTGCCGTCGTACCTTTCGGTTGAATAAACAATATACGGCACAACCTCGCTCATAAAATTGATATTCATCAGCAAATTGATGCCCGTGTTGGAGCTTTCGCGGATTTGTTTGAGCTCGCCATCAGTTAACTGCCCGTTCGTTGCAAAAATTTTCTCAGGCAGCGCGATTTTGCCGATATTTTGCAGCATTCCCGCGTAATATATTAAATCCGTTGTCTTTTCGTTCAAACCAAGCTCCTGACAAATTTTTCTTGCAAGCTCGGCTGTATTTTGCGAGTGCGCAACCTTGTACTGCCCCTTTGTATCGGCCGCAAGCGCAAGATGCGTTGTGAAGCTTTGCTGGTAGTTGCACAAATCGCCAATCAGCGCGGTCAACTCCGCTCTTATATGTTGAAGGTCGCCAACAAGCGCACCTTTGTCGTCAATCAGTTTATTGGCCTCATCAATTGTTGTTTGCAGCGCAATTGATGTCGCAAACAGCGATGCGATGCTTTCAACAAGGGTTAAATATTCTTTTTGCAGGTTTTTTTGCGGGATGACAATCGCGCCCATGGTTTTTACGCCGCTTGTCATCGGCACGGCAATTGCCTCGGCGTTCCTTACGGTTTTGCGCTGAAACTCGGCCTCTTTGACCAGCGTGGTGTTTTCTTTGCCCCCGCCGGTGAAAAACCCGCCGATATAAATCTGGCAAAAATCCACATCAATCATCTGTTTTATTGAATCCGCAATTGAGCTGTAAATCGCCTTCTCGCTTTTTTTGTCAATATTTAGAACGCACAACGTATTGTTCAAAGAATATATCAAAACCAGTTCTTTCAGCTGGTTTTTGACGCCCGTGAGGTTGTCGCGCTGCCCGATTTTTTGTGCAAGATCTTCTGAAATCAAGTGTTCTGACAAAAAGTCACCAAGATTCAGCGCAAAAATCTCCTCTATCGACTCATCGCTGATTAAATTCTCTGATTGCGAGAACAACGATGCGCCTAAATTTTCTTTTTCCATAAAACTCACCTTCTTTATATACTATATTCTATATAACGGCACATTTTTTTAAAACTTTAATAAAATTTACAAATCTTAATATTTTATTATTATATAATAAGGTTATGAGACAGCATGTACAAGAGCAGGACAAGATAGCGCGTCGTTCAAATTTTGAGGCAGTGGAGAGTAACTTAACCCCCGAACAGGTCAAATTGGAAGCTGCGCGATGCATCAATTGCAAAAACCCCAGATGCGTGGCCGGATGCCCGGTTAATATTAATATCCCCGGGTTTATTGCGGCGTTGAAAGAAGATAATCTGGACAAGGCGGGCGACATTATTCGCGAAAGCAGCATGCTTCCGTCCGTTTGCGGGCGGGTTTGTCCGCAGGAGCGCCAGTGTGAGGGCAACTGCGTACTCGGGATTAAAGGCGAGGCCGTTGCAATCGGCGCGTTGGAGCGTTATGTCGGCGATAATACAAAAGCCGCGATACCGCAGATAAAACCGAGCGGTAAAAAGGTTGCGGTTGTGGGTTCGGGCTGCGCGGGCATGACAGCGGCCGCTGATTTGCGAAAAGCGGGCCACGAGGTTACGGTTTTTGAGGCATTGCACGAGCTTGGCGGTGTGTTAAGATACGGTATCCCGCCGTTTAGGCTGCCGCGTAAATTTCTTGACCGCGAAATCGCGAACCTGAAAGAAATGGGCGTAAAGTTTAAAACGAACGTGATTGTCGGTAAATCAATTACGCTAAAACAGTTGAAGCAAGACGGGTTTGACGGTGTTTTTATCTGCTCGGGCGCGGGGCTGCCAAAGATGCTCGGCGTTGAGGGTGAAAATTTGAACGGCGTGTTCAGCGCGAACGAGTTTTTGACAAGGGTAAATTTGATGAGTGCAGGAAGAGGCGATAATACTTCAACACCGCTGCATGTCGGCAAAAAGGTTGCGGTATTCGGCGGCGGCAACGTCGCGATGGATGCGGCAAGAACGGCTGTGCGCGTCGGGTTTGAAGAAGTTTATATAGTGTATCGCCGTACGGAAAAAGAGCTCCCGGCGCGGCTGGAAGAAATCCGCCACGCAAAAGAGGAAGGGATTATATTTAAGTTTCTTGTCGCACCGACGAAAATTCTCGGGGAAGACGGATATGTAAATGGCGTTGAGCTGGAATTAATGGAGCTTGGCGAACCTGATGCCAGCGGCCGCCAGCGGCCTGTTTCAACCGGCAAGTTTGAAACGATGGATGTTGATACGGTGATTGTTGCGCTGGGCACCGGACCAAACCCGATTATCCAAAAATCAGCCGAGGCCGAAGGGCTTGAAATCGTGACCGACAAATGGGGTTATATCACGGTTTGCGAGAATACTTGCGTGAGTTCGCATCCTGAAATCTGGGCGGGCGGCGATGTTGCGCCGATTGGCGAGAGCAACGCGATAAACGCTATGGGCGCAGGTAAAAAAGCCGCAAAAGCTATCAACGCAAAGCTTGGCGATTAATAAACAAGTGCTGCGTAATTTTGAATGGCGCGTTTAGCGTTTAGTAGTCCATTTTCTCGTCAACAGAAATCTTTGCTGCGCAGTCAACACCGGACCATTTGCTATCGCTTGATTCCGAACACAAAGGTGAATCATTAGCTGAACCGGCTGAGGTTATTGCGTTTTTCTCCGGGTCAAATGTATAGACAAAAACATCTCTGCCGAGCATATTTGGACCTTTTTTCCCGTTTATATCAATATTTATTACAAAACTGGCTTTGTTTTTTGTCCCCAAAAGCTTGTCTGATGCGCCCGATATGTCAAAACTAATATTAGAGCCGTCAACAAGAATCGCGTGGCATGCGTCAAGCCCGATACCGCCGGGATATGCAAACTCATAAGGATCTCCGGACAGTGTTTTTGTCACTTCTTCCGACCAGCAGTTGGTTTTCGTTTTGCCCACGTTGCATCCGCAGTCCTCAAGCAGTTTCAATTCTTTTTTGAAATGGTCATAAACCGCCTGCACGCTTTTAATATCGTTATCCGTTACATTCCAGGAGTTGACCTGATTTTCAAAGGTTATTGTTGAGGCCGCCTGTGAAATAAATGAGGAGCTTTTTTTCAAACCGGCTACCCAGCCTTCTTTTTGGTAGCGTGCAACGAAAGCCGGTAAAACGAGCGCCGCAACAACGCCAATAATACTTATTGTCGTTATCAGTTCGGACATAGTGAACCCGTTTTTTGTTACTCTAGTCATCAACTTCCTCTTAATCAACATTGTAAATCGTTCAAAAATGATTGTCAACAATTGTAACAATTTTTCGGTAAGATGTTTCAATATTTTCACGGAGTTCCCTGTCGTTTTTGGCTTTTTCAAGAATTTTTTCAATTTCGTCAACGGGCGGTTCGTCGCGGTAGATAAACATATTAACGCCGGCGCGGATGGCGCGTTCAAGCGCGTTTTCAATATTTGCGACGCCTTGCATAACCATATCGTCTGAGATTATCACGCCGTCAAATCCCATACCGCGCAGATAATTTACGGCGTTTTTGCTCAGTGATGCGGGCAGCGGGTCTTTGTCAAAGCAGGTGCAGTGCAGGTGCGCTATCATAACCATCTCAATCCCGGCGTCAATAGCGGCTTGAAACGGCGCAAGATGCGGCTGCATTTGTTCAAGCGTTTTGTCAATAACAGGCAGCGTCAGGTGAGAGTCGGCGTTTGCGTCGCCGTGCCCGGGGAAGTGTTTCACACACGGGATGATGCCGTTTTCCAGATAAGTTTTGGCAACAAGCAGACCGGCGCGCGTGACAACATCCGGGTCATTTGAGAACGCGCGCTCGCCGATAACAGGGTTATCCGGGTTGGTGTTAACATCAATGCAGGGCGCAAAATTCAGGTTAATCCCGTATCCTTTGAGCTCCGCCGCGATTTGGCGCGTTTGTTCGCGCAAAAATTCCTCGCCGCATTCATAAGCAAACTTTGCGGACAGATACCTTTTGCCATCTTCCGGAAATTTTTTCGGGACACCCTCCCATTTACCCCTGCCGCCGTGGATATTCTCTGTACGCTCAACGCGGCCGCCTTCCTGGTCTATGCTCAAGAACGGTGCGCCGTGCGCTTTAAAGCCGAGATGAATATCTTTGGTGAAATATATTTTTCCGCCAAAGCCCTCGGTTTGCCCGCCGCAAATAATCATTTGATAAATTTTTTTCCTCATGATAATATTGTATCATAGCAAGTTTGGAATCTTGCTAGAAGGAGAAAATTATGAAACAGGGAATACACCCGGACTACAAAAAAACTGTTGTGAAATGTGTTTGCGGCAACGAGATTGAAACAGGCTCGGTGGCTGACGACATTACCGTTGAAATCTGCAACATGTGCCACCCGTTCTACACAGGCACGCAAAAAATCCTGNNATCACCGTTGAGATTTGCAACATGTGCCACCCGTTCTACACCGGAACGCAAAAAATCCTCGACTCGGAAGGCCGCGTTGACAGATTTAACAAACGTTACAATAAGGGTTAGAAGATGAATAATAAACCGGTTGTCACTTTAATATCAAAACCGGAAAATATGCTCAAGACGGTTTATACGGCGTGCCGTACGTGTTATAGTGCGGATTCTCCGGAACAAATCTACACCGCTGCGCCCGATGACGATGCAAAAATGCTCAAACTTATTGAGCGCGTGATTTCGTCAGGCCACTATTCAACGATTGAGCATGTTCAGGTAAGTTTTGCGGTATCAAATGTGTCGCGCGCACTGACACACCAGCTTGTGCGCCACCGGCATGCAAGTTTTTCGCAAAAATCGCAGCGCTATGTCAAGGAAAAAGGCCAATTTGACTACATAATCCCGCCGACAATTGAGCGTGACCCGGCGTTGAAAGAAAAATTCACCGTGTTTATGGAGCAGATTGCAGCTCAATATCAAGAATTTATTGATGCCGGTATCCCGGCTGAGGATGCGCGGTTTGTCCTGCCAAACGCCGCAGCAAGCTCGCTTGTTGTCAGCATGAACCTGCGCGAACTTATCCATATCGCGAATTTGCGGCTTTGTACGCGCGCGCAGTATGAAATCCGGTTGATGACAAAACTTATGTGTGACGCGCTTGATGAAAAATGGCTTGAACCGTATCTTGTGCCCAAATGCAAGCGGCTCGGGTTCTGCGATGAGGACAAATCCTGCGGGCTTGTCCCGGGGAGGGTTCATGCGGGTTAAAGATGATATCGGCTACACGATAAAAAAATATTTTCGCATCCAGACGGTGTTTATGATTTTGATGACGTGCCTGATGGCGCGGTTGATTTACGAAAACGATCGGATTGAGCGCAAGCTTGAAGAGCTTCACAAACTGCTTTTGAGCCGTGATAATGCGGCGGTCGGTATCGGCGATTACAATTACAGCAGCGATTCGCGCACGGAATATCTCAACAACTCCGCTGCAGGGCGCACGGGCAACCCAAACGCCGATATGATGGAGCAGACCATGAACAAGATGCAGCCCGGTGAAGAACGATTTATTAACGGATACCGCGTGCGCAAAATCCGCTGACAAATTTTTTTTTCACGCGTTTTATTAAAACCATGAGAATTAGTTTTGGAACACTCAATCCTATAACTTGGAACCAGCGCATGGAGAACAAAAGTTATGTTGACAAGTATCAGATAACCAAAATCCCGCTGTTCAACCGCGAAACCGGGCTGCCGGAACCTGTTATTGTGACAAGAGAGGAGCAGCCGTCTACTTTGCAAACGGCAATCCAGCTCTTTACACAAGATTATGACCGCATAGGCGCCGGGAGTTTATACGATACAAGAAGCCACGTAAAGCTCGCGAGCCTTTGGACTGACAACGACGGTATTGCGGCGTCAAAATTCAAGGGAATCGGGACCGCGCTTGTCAGACAGGTTTGCAAAGAAAGTGTAAATCTCGGACACGAAGGACAGGTTTCCGTTACGGCGCACAACTGCAAACAAGGCAGCGTCGGCGGCTCGCCGACCCCGTTTTATTTTAAGCTTGGGTTCAGGTTCTGGCTGCCGCAAAATAACAAACGCATGGAAGATTATTTATCCGGTGTTGTCAAAGATTTGCCGCAGGATTTGAATGTGGGTTTAATGACACTTGAAGGCAAAAATGCGCTTGATTTGCTAGGCTAACACCGTCGCGCAAACGATTATCGCGGCGAGCATGCCGATTGCGTCCGCCAAAAGCCCGACAGGCAGGGCCCACCGCAGCTTTGTGATACCAATTGAGCCAAAATACACAGCCAGAACGTAAAAAGTTGTCTCCGAGCTTCCGACCATGACAGCGGCGAGCTTTGTCGCATAGCTGCCCGGACCCGCGTAGGCGATTTCGGAGAAAATCCCCAGCGCCGCCGAGCCTGACAGCGGCCGCACAATCATCACCGGCAGCACATCAACAGGCACATTTAACGCAGTTAACGCGGGGGCAAATATTTGCCCCAAAAACTCAATGCACCCACTTGCGCGAAACATTGAAATCGCAACGATTATCGCAACAAGGTACGGGATAATCCGCACGGCAACATCAAACCCGTCTTTTGCGCCCTCGGTGAACGCCTCGTAAACCGGCACTTTTTTGAACATGGCGGCCGTCAGGATTGTTAAAATTATTAACGGCAAAGCCCAAAGAGAAAGTATATCTGTCACTGCGGCCTCCAAAACTTTTGGAAAATCCGGGCCATAAAAATTGCGGCAAAAAACGCGATTGTTGTGACAATAAGCGTTGGCATGATGATTTCTGTTGGGTTGGAACAGCCCGCGCCCACAAGGATTGCGATAACTGTTGCCGGAATTATCTGGAACCCTGCCGTGTTCATCGCCAAAAATGTACACATCGCATTTGATGCCGAGGTTTTGTCCGTGTTTGTTTCCTGCAATTCTTTCATTGCTTTAAGGCCGATTGGTGTTGCGGCGTTGGTCAGGCCAAGCGCGTTCGCTGAAAAACTCATCGCAATATCGCCAAGCGCCGGAGAGTTTTCCGGAACCTCGTCAAAGAGCCGTTTGGTGACTGGTTTTATGGCGCGCGCAATGAGCGCAACAAGCCCGCATTTTTCGGCAACTTTCATCATCCCGAGCCAAAACGCCATAATCCCAATCAGCGAAAACGCCACCTTGACGGCCAATTCCGCGCCGCTCATCAGCGCGCCGACAACATCTTGCAGCCGCCCGTTCACAGCGCCGGCCGCGATTGAAATAATTATCAAAAAATAAAAAATGTAGTTCATAAAACAGATTATATCATAGAACGGACTTTGAGCAAAGTTAAGCCAAACATCTTATAGTAGAAATTTTTAGGCCTTTGTATTGTTTTCATTATCGGGATAAAACCAAACAAATAATAAATCTCTCTATCGTCTTTTGCGTTGTATTTTTTGCAAATGTTTTTGCGAAATGCGGTTTTCTTTACAACCCGCCAAAAATGTTTTGTCATATTCGTTTTTGGAGTTTCCCATGGTTTTTTTGGCCCGTTATAGTGTATCAGATAAGGATTTTTCTCAATTTCATCCGCTTTGTCGGGAAAAGCCTCTCGCAACGCCGAAAAACAGCCCTCTAACGGATTATATTTGTAATCAAGAACTTTAAAGTTATCATTAAAAACAATATTAAACACATCTTGGTCAGGCCATTCTAGCATATCACTATATTTTTTGTTTGTATCAAGCAATTTTTGCACATATCCGCCTGAAATAAGTTTTTGTATATCCATTAATAGTACACCGGAGTTAAAGACATTGCCTTCATGTTGCGGAAAAATGATTTTGATATGTTCTATGTAGTGTTTGGTGTAATCTTCTATGACAACACCTAACGGATAATTGTCCAAATCTTGTTCATATAATTCTTTAATGTCCCCGCAAACAATTATATCGCTGTCCAAATATATGACTTTATCTTCGTCAGGCAGGATTTCCGGGATAAAATAGCGGCTGTACGCGCTTAATGAAAAAGTTTTCATTTCTTTGAAAGCCAAATAATCAAATTTAGTCATATCAATAAAATTAATTGATACGTTAGAAAACTTTTGTAAATTTTTGCAAATCTTACGCTTATTTTTGTCTGAGACCTCTTTTTCTAAAATATAAAAATCCACCGGGCTCTCAGTGTTTTGCGCAACAGAATACATCGTGACCGCACCCAGCGGCGCATAGTTGTTGTCGAACGCTATGATTATTGGAATACCTTTTTTCATTAAGTTTAACCTCTAAAAAACTTAAATTTATGATGTTATACAAATATTATCCATGCAAAACAACATATGTCAATGATTTTATGTTGCTGCACAAAATTATTTTTGTTGGGGATTTTCTATACAATATGCGTTGGAGGATGTTATGAATATTAAAAAGCTGCTGGGCAAAAGAATACAAGAAGTCAGAAAGTCTAAGAAATTGACGCAGGAAAAAATTGCCGAGGCCATTAATATAGAAACATCCAGCCTCAGCAACATAGAAAACGGTAAGTACTATCCGACCGCCGACAATCTTGAAAAAATCATAGATATTTTGGAAGTCAAACCCAGTGAGCTTTTTACGTTTGAATATATGGACTTGCAAAACGACCTTATGCAAGAAATGATTTTGGCAATGGAGTCGGACGAAAAACTTACACGGCTTATGTATAAGTTCTTTATGACGGTTAAATATTAAAATATAGACAAAACGCAAAAAATATTATATAATGAGTTTCATGAGAGAATTGATTGAAAAAGACGCGAAGATAACCGTTGTTCCGCACGATTTTAAAAACGCGACAAAAGGCAAAATCACCGATATTTACCCGGAAGGGTTTACCGTTGAGCTTGAATACGACCCGAAGGGGTTTTTGATTAACAACTATTGCGAGTTTTATACGCAAAACAAGTACGGAACCGTGTTTTTCACCTCGTTTCCAAAGGCGATTGAGGGCAGGACTTTAAAAATCTCCAACCCGGCGAAGCACAAATTTTTGCAAAGACGTCAATACAGACGTATAAAATTCATCAACGATATTGTGATGAAAAGCGGCGGTAAGGATTACAAAATCACAACGCTGGATATTTCAGCCGGCGGGATGAAGCTCAAAACCGACGCAAATATTGATATTGAAAAAACATACTCACTGACGCTGCCGTTGTCTGCCGAGCAATCTGTTGATACGGTGTTTGCGCCAATCAGGATTGAAAAAGCCGGCGGCCAGCTTGGGATTGCCGCAGGGTATGTGCTATCCGGCCAGTTTACGTTCAAGAACGACCACGACAAGATGGTTTTGACACAATACTGTGCAAAAAGAAGTATTGAAATCAGAAACAAATGAGTTTAATCAACCTTTTGCGAAAAAAAGTCAAGACCGTGATGTTTACAACGCCTTCGCATGGGCAAAAGTTCTTTATTTTCCGCAAATTCCGGCAGTTTTACAAATACGATATCTCTGAAACCGATGCGCACAACCCGCAGGCAGCTTTGGACAAGGCACAGGCGCGTGCGGCCAAGATTTACGGGACAAAATATACGTATTTTTTGACAAACGGTTCAACAAGCGGGATTATTGCGGCAGTTCTGGCCTGTACGCAGCCGGGGGATAAGGTTTTTATTGAAAAAGACGCACACCCGTCGCACCTTAACGCCGTGAAACTCGCCGGTTGCGAGCCGGTTTACGACAAGGCAGAAGACATAAAAGCGCAGATTATTACCCGTCCGACTTATGAGGGATTTGTTTCGGATATTGCGGCGATTAAGAAGATGTGCGGCCGTGCAAAACTGATTGCTGACGAGGCGCACGGCGCGTTGTATCCGTTCTCTGTCCGGCTGCCGCAAAGTGCGGTGCAGATTGCGGACTTTACCGTGCAATCTTTGCACAAAACAGCCGGCGGCCTTAACCCGACCGCGCTTTTGCACAGCAGCTGCGACATTGACCCAGGGGCTGCGCTTGCGATGATTAACACAACATCCCCGTCCTATCCGCTTTTGGCAAGCATTGAGGCGAATGTAAATTTTCTCAACAGCAAACGCGGCCTCGCAAAGATTGAGGGACTTATTGATAACTGTTTGTCGCTCGGTATCAAAAGCCCGTTTCCGTTTGCTCCTGATCCCACTAAAATCCTTATTCCGTCTGATATTTTGACCCCCGGTATTGAGGATGAAAAAGATTTTGGCAAATACAAACTATTTTTGTGCGGGATTGGCACTGATATCAAGAAGTTACAGCGGTTGAAACGCTGCTTAAAGAAATGTAACAATCCTTAAAGATTACGCCTAAAAATGCCGTCAACAAATGTAATTGAAAGGAATTTTACATGGGACTTGCCGCATCACAGGCGCAATTGCTAACAATGACATCGCGTATGTCAGCTAACGAGCTGCGCACCCAGATGATTTCGGAGGAGAAACGACGGCTTGCGACGGCTTCTTCTGCTGCGAGTGACAAATATGCCATGGCGCTTGATAGTCCGCACATGATGATTACAAACTACAATCCGGCAGGTGTAAAACAAACGCAGCAGCTGACGTTTAACAGTCTTAACTCTTACAACAAGCTCAACAACCAGTACGGGCTTGTTGATTCGCTCGGCCGGTTTTTGGTCAGCGAGAAAGAAGCCACGAACTTCCAAATAGCCATTGCATCGGCTGACCCCTTAACGACATTCCTTAACATGCACGGGCTTGAATACGGCACAACCTACTTTACAAATATGGCCACAAACGCAGATGGTGAGGCGACTTATCCGGGTTACCTTGTAAACGGCGAATACAGCGATTCAATATCAATCGGCCACAGCCCGGAAGAACTCAAAGTCATGTACCTTGGCGGGGCCTACACCGACCCGAAAACAGGTGTGGAAAAAATTTATTCCGGGTATGAAAAAACGCTTGAAACTGCGACCTTCAAACAGTTTGAGCAGCTTATTGAAGAATATTATATGGCCTATGACAATTATGAACGACTTGTTCAGGCAGCCATAAAAGAAGATATTGGCGACAAGATGTCAGATCTTGAAACTCTTGAGAAATCCGGTGCGACCGGTAAAGTGCTCTATGATGCGCTGAAAAATACAGTAAACCGGATGGGCGAAAAGAGCTTTGACGGTTATTTTGAGGAGATTAAAGAGAATTTTGCATGGTTGGAAGACCCTTATCAAAGCGGTGAAGTGACGCGCGCAACCGCCGTCAAACAAGGCGCGGACAACAATGAAATAATTATTACGGCAAACGGCATGGACTATACATTAAGACGAAACGGCGATAATTATTCGCTCGCGAGCGTTAAGTATACAGATGAAGAAGGTACTGTCCACACGCAAAATATCTCCGGCCAGCGGCAGTCAAATGATTCGCTTCAAAACAATGATAAAGGACTTGCTTATGTGCTTACAGAGCAGTTCAATGCTCCGGATGAACAAGGCAATATGCAATTGCAGACAATCACCAGCAACGAAAGACTGATTATTCCTGAATGGCCCGCTGACGGGCTGCCGGATGTGGACGGTATTTTTGTACAGGATATTTCACCGTTGACTGATGAGGATTACCTGGAGGCCTACAATTCCGCAAAAAATTCAATAGCCGAGAATGCCTTCTACCACTACGGTTTGGATGCGATGGTCACCGACAGTTCGGAAGTAGCCATCAAAGACGCAAAAAATGTCTACCACACCGCCGCCGCAAGATTAAGCCAATTCTATAAATCGGATTTTAAGAAAGACCACAAAGATTACGGCATTGATGAAGATATTTTGGGTCCGAATAACGAGTTGGAACGCTATAAGTTGGATGATTTGGATTTTATTAAAGAGCGTTACGGCGAGGATCCGGGCGGTAACTTCAAGGCGATTTATCCGGTATTTATTCTGGACAGATTGTTTGGCGAGCATGCCGAGCCTCAAATGGCTTGGCTGAACGAGAAAGGCGAGGTAGACGACCATAAAAAGCAATGGTATACAAACTTGTTTGAGCGGATGCAAAAAGGCCACAAGGCCGTGGAAGACGGGTGTGCATCGAGCCCCGAGTGGATTAAATTGCAGCTGCAAAACGGTTATGCTGTGATGGAGCAGGCGGATTTTGAAGGCGAATGGAAACCCTTTATTGCGACAAACAGCACAGATATTACAGAGAAAAATAATGCGCAGGCCATTGTTATCGCAGAGGCTGAGTACAACCGCGAGATCGCAAAAATCCAGAACAAGGACAAGCGGCTTGATCTTCAAATGAAGGCGCTTGATACAGAGCACAGCGTGTTGCAAAACGAGTACAACTCAATCCAGGCAGCAATGAACAAAAACATGGAGCGTGTGTTCAAATACTTCTCGGCTTAGGCTGCGATAATCTCACGGATTAAATACCGTGCAACCCATTCAAAATCCTTGTTTGATTGCGCTGCTCTTTTGAGCGGCTCAACAGAAGCGGAACCGATGCGGATAAGCGTCATAGCAACAACACCGCGCTGCACACCTTGCACCACTTGAAGCTTGTTAACAAGAATATCAAGCGCGTTAGAGCCCATGCTCACAAGCGTGTTTTCCAGCCTGTTTTTTGTGTTATTGTCAGCCGTTTCCAATTCAGATAGAATATTTTGAATGTCTTTTACCATATTTAAAGTATAACCTAAATAATCCCAATTGCCGATTTCTTTATATAATATTAATATGGTACAATAGGGTAATGGACGGTTTAAAATACACGGTATTGTTTGGCGGCGGCGCGGTGCNNGCAAAAGGCGATGGAAGAGCTGGGCCTGAACGCAACAGCCTACGGCGGGGCGTCTGTCGGTTCAATCACTGCGGCGCTTTTGGCGGTCGGATACAACGCCGCAGAGCTTAAAGATATATTTATGGAGATAAATTTCAACCTGTTCAAGGATATCCAGCTTTCAATCGGGTCAAGACCCGCGTTGAGCAAGGGTAATGTGTTTCTTAACTGGGTGCGCAAGCTTATTGAAAAAAAAGTCCCCGGCAAGCGGCCTGTGACATTCGCGGATTTGGACAAGGACCTGACGATAATCACGACAAATATCGCGGACTACAGCTGTCAGGAGTTTTCGCGCAAAACAACACCTGATTTTGAGGTGGCCAAGGCGGTGCGGATTTCGTGCAGCATGCCCGGGCTCATGCGCCCCGTTGAATACGGTGATGCGGTGCTGGTTGACGGTGACCTGCAAAAAGGCAGACCGATGTGGCAGCTTTTGGGCAGCACACCGGCCGGCCGGGTGCTGGAATTCAGGCTTGAAGGCTCTATCAAACACGACGAGCTTACCGCAAAGAACTTTGTCAACACAGTTTACAGCTGCATGACAGCGGTGTCAACGGAATTTGTTGTTGATGTTTACGGGCAAAACGACAAGTTTGACTGCATTGTGCTTGATACCGGCGGAATCGTTCTTGTTGATTTCAACATGCCGCGTGAAAAACGCGAGGAGCTTGTCCAATCCGGTTATGAGCATACAATAGAATACTTTAAACGCACGCTGCCCGCGAAAAAGCAAAAAATTCTTGCCGAGCACAAACTGATTGCCTCGCACCTTTCGCGCGTCAAAAAATATGCGGCATCGGGCAAGGTTTTAAAAGCCAGACAGCAGTTGAGCGAGTTATTTGAAGGGATTTGCGTGTCAGAAAATATTGTAAGCTGCGATGATTTGACTTTGTTAAAGGACTTGAGAAAAACTTTTATTGCCGGTATCAAGTATCCTGCGCTTTTTGGTAAAATTAAGCTGAACAACCCCGACCAGATTTTGGCGCTTGTTGATTTTGCCGGTGAAAAGACCGGTGCAAAAATCAAGGAGCTGGAAAAAGCGATAAAGATATTATCCGCGAGGGGCTAGTCAGCTTTAAACAACCTCCGGCATCTCGTGCAGCGTTTCAAGATATTTAAGCGCGTACATAGCGCCGACCGCACCGTCGGAGGTCGCTGTGATAACCTGCCGCAGCGGCGTTGTCCGGATATCACCTACCGCAAACACACCCGGAACGGACGTTTGCATCGTCACATCGGTTACGATAAACCCGCCGGCATCTTGCTCCATCTGTCCGTTGACATGCTCAATATTCGGTACAAATCCGATATACGGGAACACCCCGTCAACCGCTAACTTGTGGGTTTTGCCGTCTTTTACGCTCTCAATAACCAGCGTGTGAACAGTGCTCTCGCCTGCAATCTCGCGCGGCGCAGCATCCCAAACGAACTCTATTTTATCGTTTTTGAACGCGCGCTCTTGCAAAATTTTGTCCGCGCGCAGCTCGCTGCGTCTGTGCACAACATAAACCTTTGACGCAAACCGTGTGAGGTAGATAGCCTCTTCAACGGCCGCGTTGCCGCCGCCGACAACCGCTACAACTTTGTCTTTATAAAATGCGCCGTCACAAACCGCGCAATAGCTCACACCGCGCCCGAGGAACTCTTTTTCGCCCGGGATACCAAGCTTTTTGGCATGCGCGCCCGCTGCTATGATAACGGTTTTTGCCTCAAATCTGCCCTCTTTTGTTTGGATAATTTTTGGGTTAGAGACCAAATCAATGCCCTCAATTTCCTGNNTTTTTCTACCCCGAATTTATCAACCTGTTCTTCAAGTTTTTCGGTCAGCTCAAACGCGCTTTCGCCGGTGAATCCCGGGTAGTTTTCAAGCTCCAGATAATTTGACGGTGCGCCGCCAAACGCGCTTGTGTCAATTATTGCCGTTTTGACCGCGCCGCGCGCCGCATAGAGCCCCGCTGACATCCCTGCCGGCCCGCCGCCTAAAATTACCGTATCAAATTTATATTCTTTCATCCTTTTATCTTCCCCTTCTCATTATGCTTTCGCCTGAAATCCGTTCACCAACCAGATTGTACAATGCGGTTTCGGTTTTGTACAACTTTGTAACATCTCTTATGGAAAACGTTTCCAGTTTAAACGCGTCAACGCCCGTAAATTTGTCACCTTCAATTGTAATCCCGATTGTCTCCGTTATTTTTGTGTGGCCGCCTGTTCGCGGGTGGCCGCTGCCGTCGTTTCTGTCATCGCTTGTTCTTGTAAATCTGATTGAATGGTCGTTGACATACTCTAATGTAACCTCGGTAACAGCGCCCGTAAACGGGTTGCTAAGAGTTATGACGTCACCGGTGCGTGATAAGTTCCAAATATCTGCGCTAACCGGTTTAAAAGTTTCTGCCGCATTCGTCTCCTTTAGCCGCGATGTAACGCGCCACGTGCCATACAGGGCATCAGGCACATGTTCAATAGAGATTCCGGCTTTTATTACAGGGCTATTCACATCAACAGCATAACAATTACATAAGCACAGCACCATTGCACAAATAAGCACAGACAGAGCTATTAAAGCCGATTTTCTAATTTTAAGCATAATTATATTAAACCGCCGCCATTTTATCTTGCAGTGATTGCGCCGATTCCTCGTAACCCGCACGCCCCATAAGCGCGTAGGTGTAGTTTTTGGCCTGCTCAACGCCAGGCTGGTTAAACGCGTCAATGTTATAAAGTTCACCTGCGATTGCGGTTTGGACCTCTAACATGTAAAGCAGCTGCGCCAAATAATAGCCGTTTACCCGCGGCAGCGT
Organism: Cyanobacteria bacterium UBA947; assembly: GCA_002293275.1. Lineage (GTDB taxonomy): Bacteria > Cyanobacteriota > Vampirovibrionia > Gastranaerophilales > Gastranaerophilaceae > UBA947. The sequence goes on from DBCX01000025.1 coordinate 16,501, forward strand.
AATCGTGATTGTCGGTCGGTTGTAATCGGACAACGCAACGCGCGTAGAATCAGCTTCCGCGTTCATAAGCTGGTTAACGGTTTTTCCGCCAAGGTAGCCGATACCCGTGTAATCAAAGATTTTTGGTATTTCAAGTGTTGTGTCAAACTCGCCCACACGAACAAATGTGATAACCTTGTCGTTCGGACCTTCGTTGTAAAGCTGGATTTGCGAGTGCTGGTCTGTTGCGCCGAGCGCCTTTAACGGTGTCGGGCCGCAGTTTACGACCTTGCCTTTGCGGTCTGTTTCTTTGCCGAGCGATTCCGCCCAAAGCTGCACATACCAGTCGGAAATGTATTTCAACCGGCTTGAATACGGCATCATTACAGACAGATTTTTATTTTTTTGCGTGTCCATAAGATAGTGGATAAGCGCGTTTTGCGCGGCGATATTTTCTTTTATATCGGTGTTTTTCAAAGCCAAATCCATGTCTTTGATACCTTCAAGCAGCTCGTCAATATCAATCCCGACAAGTGCAAACGGCAAAAGCCCGACCGCTGAAAATACAGAGAATCTTCCGCCGACGTCATCGGGTACAACGAAAGTTTTGTAACCTTCCTGTTCTGCGATTTGGCGCAGGATACCGGTTTTTTGGTCGGTTGTTGCAACAATGTTTTGACCGTATGAATCGCCAAGTTCTCTTTCCAACCTGTCTTTTACAATCATAAATTGCGACATGGTTTCGGCCGTTGAGCCGGATTTGGTGATAACATTTACCAGTGTTTTTTTCAAGTCAAGTACATCCAACAGCCCGGAAATCGTGTCAGGGTCAATGTTGTCAAGGAAGAAGATTTTTGGCAAGCCCTGACGCTGCTCGTTTGAGAGCATGTTCCAATATGGTTTTAAAAGCGCTTCTGTCATCGCGATTCCGCCGAGTGCCGAGCCGCCGATACCTAAAATCAGGATATTTTCAAACCGGCCTTGAACCATTGATGCGTATTCCTTAACATACCACGCAGTTTCCTCGCTGTAACCAAGGTTCATCCATTGCAGCCATTGGCCTCGTTTGTCCTTGCGTTTGTTCAAATCCAGAATAATTTCAGCCATTTTTTTCTGATGTTTTGCAAATTCTTTTTCAATATCCAGCCCGTGTTGTTTCCCGATAACCGCCGTGTCCGCGTTTTTGTAGTTTAAAGTAATCATATACGAATCTTCTCCTATATGAATATTCTACATGCTAAAACTGACAAATCAAGGGGGTAGACCGGTGCGCCGCTACCTTGCCGCGGCGGCCTTTTCAAAGACTATCTCATCATCTTTTACATCAATGATAATCTTGTCGCCCTTTGAGTATTTATTGGCCAGAATCAGCTTGGACAGCGGGTTTTCAACAAGCTGGCAGATGATACGTTTCAAAGGCCGCGCGCCATAAATAGGGTTAAATCCGCGCGTGGCGAGCAATTCCTTGGCATCGGGCGTAATTTCAAGCTCCAATTCCTGTTCGTGCAAAAGCTCGCGCAAATAATTCGCCTGAATATCAACAATACGCGACAATTCACCAAGCGTCAGCGCTTTGAAGAAAATGGTTTCGTCAATCCGGTTTAAAAACTCCGGTTTAAAAATCCCGCGCAAAAGCTGCGTGACCTGCTCTTTTGTCTGTTCAAAATTGATGTTGGCAAGCGAGTTTTCAAGAATTATATCCGAGCCGGTGTTGCTTGTCATGATGATAAGCGTGTTTTTAAAATCCACGGTGCGGCCTTTTGAATCGGTCAGGCGGCCGTCATCAAAGATTTGGAGCATTATGTTGAACACATCNNTAGGGTTTGCGGCGCACGGCCTCTGTGAGCTGCCCGCCTTCTTCGTATCCGACGTACCCCGGCGGCGCACCGACAAGCCGCGAAACATTGTGTTTTTCCATATATTCGCTCATATCAATTCGCACAAGAGCATCCTCATCGTTGAACATAAATTCCGCCAGCGCCTTTGCCAGCTCGGTTTTACCGACACCTGTCGGCCCGAGGAATAAAAATGTTCCGATAGGGCGTTTGGGGTCTTTCAATCCGGAGCGTGCGCGCCGGATGCTGTCTGATACTGTGTTTACCGCATCCTCTTGCCCGATAAGCCGCTCGTGCAGGATGTTTTCCATTTGGATGAGTTTTTGTTTTTCGCTTTCAACAAGTTTGCTCACCGGAATGCCCGTCCATTTACTCACGATGTTTGCTATGTCGTTGTCGTCAACTTCTTCTTTGAGCATAGTGGTTTTTGGGCGTTCTGCCGCAAGCCGTTTTTCAAGCTCCATAAGTTTGCCGTATTTAAGCTCGGCGGCCAGCTGCAAATCCGTTCTGCGCTCGGCGTCCTCAATTTGTGCGCGCACGCGCTCGATTTCTTGTTTCAAGCCCGTTTCGCCTGTGAGCGACGCCTTTTCCTTTTCCCATTGTTTGAGCACAGAAGCACTTTTTTCTTCCAATTCATCGATGTGTTTAGTAAGTTCGGCAATTTTATTTTCGGCTTCGGCACCGGTTTCTTTTTTCAGCGCCTCGCGTTCAATTTCCAGCTGGACTTTTTGGCGCAGCATAGAGTCAATTTCGGCAGGCATGGAATCAATTTCAATACGAAGCGATGAGGCGGCCTCGTCAATCAGGTCGATTGCCTTGTCCGGTAAAAACCGGTCTGTAATGTAGCGATCGGATAGCTTTGCGGCCTCAATAAGCGCGCTGTCAAGGATTCGTACACCGTGATGCACCTCGTATTTTTCCTTCAAGCCGCGCAGGATGCTGATTGTGTCCTCAACAGAGGGTTCATCAACCATCACGGGTTGAAACCGGCGTTCAAGCGCGGGGTCTTTTTCTATGTATTTGCGGTATTCGTTGACGGTTGTTGCGCCGATTGTACGAAGCACACCGCGGGCAAGCATCGGTTTTAAAAGGTTTCCGGCGTCGGTTGAACCCTCTGCGGCGCCCATGCCGACAACCGTGTGCAGCTCATCAATAAACATAATTATTTCGCCGTTGCTGTCTTCAACCTCTTTCAAAACGGCTTTGAGGCGTTCTTCAAACTCGCCGCGGAACTTTGCACCGGCTACAAGCGCGCCCATATCAAGCGAAATAAGACAGGATTTTTTAAGTCCCTCGGGCACATCACCTCTAAGGATTCGCTGGGCAAGTCCTTCTGCGATGGCGGTTTTACCAACGCCGGGCTCGCCGATGAGGACAGGGTTATTTTTTGTGCGGCGGTTGAGCACCTGAATAACGCGGCGGATTTCCTCGTCGCGGCCGATAACAGGGTCAAGTTTGCCCTCGCGCGCCAGCGCCGTCAAATCGGTTGAAAATTTTTCTAATGCGCTTTGTTCATTTTGCTGTTCGTTCATATTCTCATGTTAACGCAGTTTTTGCACGATATTAAGAAAGTTAAGTTTTTTTTAATTATTCGGGTGAACTTTTATCAGCATAAGGAACGAATTTCCATAGCCCTTGTTTAAATAATACTCTTGTCGGAGAGAATATTTTCCGGCCCATTCGTGTATGTACGGTTGTGTCGGCGGGTCAGGTGTATGGTCTAAAATTGAAAACCANNGGTCCAGCTCTTTGAATGTTTGATTGAGTTCCTCAACGTAATTAGGAACTAACAATATAGGTTTGGTGTCTAAACCGATGGCTTGGCTGTAATATAAATAATTGGCGTGATTATACTGATTAACTAAAACCAGGTCGCCGTCTTTCAAATTTTCTTTAATAATAACAATTTGCTCTTTGATATCGGGAGTTGGTTCCAGCCATAGTTTGTCACGAAAAAACAAGTTGCCGTATTGCCCGGCCCAAAATATAATTGCCGCCCCGCACAGCAGGCGTAATATATTTTTTGTATCCATCGGTTTTGCGCAATATAAAAGTATAAACGGCGTCAGATAAAAAGTTGTGCGGTTA
>DBCX01000002.1:0-11302 GCA_002293275.1 Cyanobacteria bacterium UBA947
GGCGGTTTGAATGCCTGGTTTGCGAACGAAAGGAGTCCGACATGGCGCACGGCGAACGCTGTCTCCTGGTCCACGGCCACTTTTACCAGCCGCCCCGCGAAAACCCTTGGCTGGAAGCAATTGAGTCGCAAGACAGTGCCGCGCCGTTTCACGACTGGAATGAGCGGATTAACAAAGAATGCTACAACCCCAACTCCGTCTCAAAAATCGTTGACAGCCGCAACAGAATAATTGATGTTGTGAATAATTACTCATATATGAGCTTTAATATCGGTGCCACGCTGATGTCGTGGATGGAGCAGTTTGCACCGTTGACCTATGAGCGGATCTTAGAGGCCGACAAAAAAAGTTTAGCCAAGCACAACGGGCACGGTAACGCGATTGCGCAGGTTTATAACCACATGATTATGCCGCTTGCAAACGAAAACGACAAGCAAACTCAGGTGATATGGGGGCTGCGTGATTTTGAACGCCGGTTTGGCCGCAAACCCGAGGGTATGTGGCTTGCCGAAACAGCCGTGGATGACGATACCTTGCGGGTGCTGGCGCAGCACGGGGTAAAGTATACCATCTTGTCGCCGTTTCAGGCGCTGCGTGTGCGCGGGCTTGATGATAAAAATTGGCAGGATGTAAGCTGGGGTAACGTTGACCCTGCGCGCGCTTACAGGTACAATATCAAGTCCGCGCCGGGTGAGTATATTGATTTGTTTTTCTATGACGGCGCGATTTCGCGCTCGGTGGCCTTTGATGAGCTGTTAACAGACGGCAACAAGTTTTCACGCAGGCTTGGCGAGGGAATATCGTGCAACAGAGATTACGCGCAGCTTGTCAACATTGCAACCGATGGCGAAAGCTACGGCCACCACACAAAATTCGGCGATATGGCGCTGGCGTATTTGTTGAAAGTTAAGGCAAAAGACGAAGGTTTCACAATCACCAACTACGGTGAGTATCTTGAAAAATACCCGCCTGTATGCGAGGCCGATATTAAGGAGGCATCATCGTGGAGCTGCTGTCACGGGGTCAAACGTTGGACTGAGGACTGCGGCTGCTCAACCGGCGGCCACCCGGGCTGGAACCAAAAATGGCGCAAACCCCTGCGTGCAGCGCTTGATTATCTGCGTGATGAGTTTATTGGGTTATTTGAAGAAGAGGGCAAAAAATACTTTGTTGACCCGTGGGCGGCAAGAAATAATTATATAGATGTAATTCTAGACCGCAAGTCGGTTAAGAAATTCCAGAGCGCGAACTGTATGCCAAGATTAACCGAACTGCAGAAGGTCAAAGCGATTGAACTGTTGGAAATCCAGCGTCAGGCGATGCTTATGTACACAAGCTGCGGCTGGTTTTTCTCGGAGTTGTCAGGCATAGAGCCCGTTCAGGTGCTTAAATATGCGGCGCGTGCGATGCAGCTTGCCGCGCGCCTGACCGACAAGGATTTTGAGACAAAGTTTTTGGATATCCTATCTGATGCCAGAAGCAATATTTACGAGCAAGGGGACGGCCGCGATATTTTTGAGCGCTACGTGCGCCCGTCGGTTGTGGAATTAGAGCAAATCGCCGCGCTGTGGGCAATATCGTCGCTTTATACGGATATGGACGATAAAGAGGACGTTTACAGCTACACGATAAAGCGCAATGCCTACAAAAAAATGAAAAAAGGCAAATCATCGTTTGTTATCGCCAACATTGAGGTGCAGTCAAAAGTCACGACCCGCCGGGTAAATTTGGTCGTTGCGCTGGTTAAATTCTCAAGCGGAGATTTCCACTGCGCGTTTAACCAATACACGACAGAGGCCGAATTCAAAAAAATGAGAACAGAGTTGATGAGTATATTTATGCTTGATGAGCAGACGCAGATTATTCGTGCGATTGACAAAAGCTTTGGCAGTGAATATTTTACGCTGAAAGATATTTTTATTGAGGAGCGTCAAAAGATTCTTGAAACTATGCTGAAAGGCAAAATAGATAAGTTTGCCGCGGCCTATCAGGATATGTATGACGAGGGCAAGGGCTCGATTTATCATCTGCGCAAATTGGGGCTGAAAATACCGGAGGAGTTCAAGATTTCGGCGCGGTACGCTTTGAGCCATCAGTTTAACGATCTTGTAGAACTACCATTGGACGATGAAGTAATATCGCAGGCCGCAGAAATAATTTACGAAGCACACGTGATTAATGTTGTGCTGGACAAACAGCCGGCGAACGAATTTTTCAGCCAAAAACTTTTGCGCCGGATAAAAAAGCTGGTTGACAATTTTGATACAAAACAGGCGCAAAAAACGATTGAATTGTTTGACAAACTTGAACAGTTGGAGATGGAAGTTGATATTGCAGAGGCGCAAAACCTTTATTTCAATAAGGTTTTTCACCGTACGAGCGAAATCCTTGAAACAACAAAAGATATAAAATTTGCCCGGATGATTTTGCGAATCGGCGAGCGGTTAAACATCAATACCGAGTTTTACCAGCAAAAATTGGACAAGGTTCTGGTATCAAGTTAACTTTTGTAACATAATCCGTAACTTTTTAAAGTTCATGGCCAAAAACTCCGATATAGATAACAGTTAAAGGAGTACGGTTTATGTTAAAAAAGCTTATAACACCTTCGTGTAATGTATGCGATAGCGTGGAATTGATATTAAGAGGAGCACAAAAGCGCCGGAGTGTGGCGCTGGCGTCCGCAAAGATGATTAACGCGGATGCGGGAGTTGCAGCAAGACTGCACGCAATCAAGTAAGAAGCGAGAGTATTTATGAAAAAGCCGGTGAAAACCGGCTTTTTTTATTGTGGGTTATTATTTAGGCAATTTTTCCATGCGTATATACTTTATATATAAGTATATAATTAAGAGGAGAACATTTTTATGACAGGACCAATTGACGGCAAAAAACCGCTAGACAACGCTTTGCTAAACCAAGGCAACACACAACCCGCGGCGCAGCCGACAAAGGCAATAACGGGTTCGGTTTGGTCAAACGGCAAAACAACCGGCGGCAGCATGGCCTATGACAATATTATGTTCAACGAGGATGGCACAAAAGCAACTGTTACAGGTGATTTACGGGCTTCTTCCGACGGCTCAAAGCGTAATCTCGGCTTTGGTGTCGGCGGTAGTATTGAAAAAGATCTGGGCAACGGATTTTCTGCCTACGGCGGCGCGCGTATCGGCGGAAGTTTTGATATCACAGAGCAAAAGTATGACAATCAAATAGCTGCTATGAACAAAGCAAACAACACGCCGAAAATAGAAATTGATCCTGCGCTGGATGTAACAGGTACGGCCGGGGTTAAATATCAGGCCAACGAGCACCTTGCACTTTATGCCGAGGCAGAGGCCGGCGCTCATATTACTCTTGACGGCGCTACCTCAAATCTTAAAGTCGGCGGCGGCGCTGAGGTCAAGACCGGTAAAAACCAGGCGATTTCTCTTGGGCTCAACTCAGGTGACTTGCTATCAGACGAACGAAGGCCCGAAGGCAAGATTTCTTACAAAATCAGCTTTTAATAAAACAGTCAAAGCCCCTTTTGGGGCTTTTTTAATGTTTCTTAATAGTTCAGGCAATTTTTCTTTTGAGGGAGCTTTATGTAAGCATGATTGTAGATAGAATTTCATTAAACCTCAACAATACAGTTTTTGCGCCCGTGAAAAAGCAAACATTTACGTCAAATCCCGCGGCGGCAGAGAATGCGCAAATAAGCTCCGAGGCGAGCGCTGCGATAAGAAGTGCTGTGCTGCCGGCAGTCAAAACGCCGGTTGAATCTGTTGAAACTATAACCGCTGACTTGAAAAAACTCGGTATTGAGGCGGAGTTTAAGGATGAAATCCAGGCGGCTGTCACAAAAGAGGCGATATATGATTTTATTGAATTGGGCAATAGTCCAGAAATATTTGAAGGGTTGAAGATTCTGGGAACAGATTGGTTTGGCAGCCTGGATAATCCATGCCGCGCCGGAATAGATTACACCAGAGAAGGCGAGTTTTTTCTGAAACTGGACAGTCAATTTGACTGGTCAAAATTACAAGAACAAGTACAAGAGATGTATGATTCAGGCCAAATCTGCTCTAATAACAAGAAAGCACCTATTTATGAAGGTTTGGGGCGGTTTTTGTATTTTACGATAATTGATCAAAACGATTATCTGGCCAACACAAAACCAGGCAGTCTGCCGGATAAGGACATAGCTTTGGCAAACCAATTGTCCTCTAATGCAAAAGAAAGCAGCGCCAACTTCCACTCGGCGTACATTGCGGCCAGAATGTGTAAAATTGAACTGCCGAAGAAGATAATTTGGTCTTTCTTGAAATTTCCGCAGCCGGTTCCGTTGGAAAGGAAGGTAGACACCGTTTGTAATTTTGAAACTTGTCAGCAGGCGCAAGAATATTTGAAAGATAAATACGGGATTGAAGCGGAATTTGCCGACACGACTCAGGCAAATCTTTGTGCGGGAACCATGGAAGATTTTATCAAACTAAACAATGACCCAAAAATATTTGACGGGTTAAGAATCCAGATTATGACAGAAGATGTTGAAAAGGAATATCTAAAAGCAAAGGGTTATATAGGACGCCTAGGCGGACTGGTTAGTCATTCAAACCACTATGATACAAATAACAATACGCTAGAGGATTTAACCTTACGATTCCCCGGAAAACCTGAAACCATTGATGAGCTGTCAAAAGATTACAGTTCAGGACTCCATCCTAGTGCCAATATGAAACAAACTTTTGACCATGAGCTGGCGCATTGGCTGCACGCAAAAAAGGCTCCGCTTTTTTACGTCCTTGTTGGTGGCATTGAAAATGCCGGAAAAGATCTTTCAGGCAGAGTTTCAGGCTACGCACAAATGGATATTAAAGAATTTGTAGCGGAATATGTCACAGGAAGAATGTCCGGAGCAACCTACCCCAAGGTTGTTGATGAAATGTATCGTCAATTCAACGGCCCTGATTTGAAGTTCTCGTAGAACTACGGCTTTATCAAAAATTTAATCGCTTTGCCTTCAATATGCTTGTGCATGGCGTATTCAACATCGGGTAGGCCAAGCGTTCCGGTTATGAGTTTTTCCACCTCAATTTGCCCGGATGCGATGTAATCAAGCGCCTGCCGGAAGTATTCAGGCGTGTGGTGGAACACGCTCAAAGTCTTTATATCACCGTAGTGCATCGCGGTTGTGTCAAAAGTCGCCTTGGAGCCCGCTTTGCAGCCGCCGAAAAAATGCACTGTGCCGCCCGGCCGCACCGTTGTGAAAATCTGCTCCCAAATCTCGGGCAGCCCGACGCACTCAATCGCAACGTCAAGCCCGCGCCCCTCGTCTGAGAACGCCTTAAAAACTTCCTCAGGGTTGTCGGTTTTGGTCAAATCCACCACCTCGTCTGCCAAGGCAAAATCACGCGCCATTTGGAGCTTCAAAGGGTTTCTGCCGGCCGCAATAACGCGCGCGCCTTTGAGTTTGGCAAGCCGTGCAAACATCAGCCCAATCGGCCCGATTCCGATAATCCCGACACTTTGCCCCGGTTTTATCCCGGTTCTTTCAATCCCGTGGACAACGTTTGCCAGCGGCTCGCAAAATGCCGCCTTCTCAAGCGGCAAATTTTTTGGCACAATGAGCATATTTTTTTCAACTATGCGCGCCGGAACAGTTATATATTCGGCATACGCGCCGTTGAGCAAATCAAGGTTTTCACACAGGTTGTATTCTTGATGCTTGCAAAAGAAACATTTCCCGCACGGTGCGGAGTTTGCCGCCACAACGCGGTCGCCTTTTTTGAATTTTTTCACACCTTCGCCCACTTGCTCAACAACACCCGCAAACTCGTGTCCGAATCCCGACGGGGTTTTCTTGATTAAAACCGGGTGTCCGCGCATAAAAGTCTTAACATCCGTGCCGCAGGTGAGCGCGGCCTCAACTTTTACCGTAACCTCGCCCGCGCGCGGCGGATGGGCGGCGATCTCCTCGTATCGTATATCTTGTGGTTTATAATATCTTACAGCTTTCATCTTATTTTAATATACGCCTTAAATGTTTTATTTTCAATAGTGTCCGCAAACGCCTGATTTATGTGCTCAAAATCGTAAATTGTTGAAAAACCCTTGACATCAACTTTGCCTGCGGCAAGCAAATCCAGCGAGGTTTTTAAATCCGCGGGTGTCGGCGAATAGCTGCCAAGGACGGTGAGTTCACGGTAGTAGATTTCGTTGTTCGCGTAACCGGTGTTAGCGGGTGTGCTGGAAAAGACGATTATTTTGCCGCCGTCGCGTACGGATTTGAGCGCGGTATCAAGCGCCGCGTCAGCGCCTGATGTCATAAAAACTGCATCAACAGCGTCTTGGGCAGGTTCAAATCCGGCCATCCTGTCCGGCCGCACATCATAGCCGTAAGTCTTCACGCCAAACGCCTTTAAGGCCTGCGCCATAATGTTTCCGATTGAGCCAAACCCCACAACCAGTGCGGTGTTTATCTTTCCGGCGCGCCGGATTGCGCGCACGCAGCACCCGAGCGGCTCGTAGAACGCTGCCTCGTCATCAGTCAAGTGCTCAGGTTTTTTGTGCGCAACATTTTGCAGGTGTTCTTCGGATAGAAAAACATACTCGCTAAACCCGCCGGGGACAATGTTTGTGGCCTTAAAATGCGCGCACATGGATTCGCTGCCACTTTGGCAAAATTCGCACCTGCCGCATGGCACATGGTGCGATGAAACAATTACATCACCCGGTTTAAAACCGGTGTCGGAGTCGATTTCTTTAATACGCGCAACAATCTCGTGGCCCAGAACCGTGCCGTTAGCCGCAAGGTTTTGCCGGAATTTCACAATATCCGAGCCGCAAAGCCCGCATCCTAAAACCTCAACAACAGCGCCTTTTTTGCCGTTCAATTTGATGTCTTCCGGCCGATTTATTATTACTATTTGGCCGTTTTCTACGATTGCCGCTTTCATTTTTTCATTATATAATAAAAATGTGGTAAAAATCAGACGTTCAAATTTGTTTTCACGGAACTCATTTGTCGCGGTCAGCGGCGATGAGGTTTTGGCGCAAATAAAATTTGAGCGTGCGGGCAAGATTGATATCACAGAGTTTACGTTCAGCGATATTGAGGCGGCGAAAAAACTGGCAGAACACGTTTTGTCCAAATACAAGATGCCGTTTAAAATTGCCGTTGATGAAACGGAAAAAGAGCTTGTCGGGTTGTTGATGTCGCTGGGGTTTCGCCAGTGCCTGACCGAATCTTTGTGGAAAGTCGGCGAGATTGACGCCGAGGCGCTGCCGTACAGAAGGTTCAAAAAATCCGACGCAAAAACCGCTGCCGCACTCTACAACGATGAACTTATAAACCATTTTCGCTCGTCACTTGAGCGCACAAAAAGCGAATTTAAAACCGGCTACATTCTTGAAAGTACCGGCCGGCCAATCTCATACCTTTCGGTTGAAAATTCAGTCGCCGAGTTTTCTAACAGCAGCGGTTATGATATCCCAATAGACGGGATTTTGGCATTTGCGGGTGCGCAGTTTGTAAAACTTAAAAAATATACCACAAACGATTTTGAAAAATACCTGACAGAGCGCGGTTTTGAACGCATTCAGACAAAAATAATATTGGTTAAAGATTTTTACAAACCCGTAAAACATTGCACAAATACGTTGTCGTGTTTTTTCTTCCGCAACCTTTCAAGTCACGGATGTTCATGATATGATAGAGTCATGTTCAGCACGGATACAGTTTATGAGATAGTTATATTTTCTGTCGGTGACACCAAATCGGGCACCAAGATGGGCAAATTGCAATTAAAAGATCCGGGTGACGGCTCGCTTTTGAACTGCATTTTGTGGGAGGAGACGCTGGGCCGCTATGAGAGCAAAGTCTTTCGCAGCGGGAATCTTGTGCGTATTGTATCTGCAACATTCAACGAAAAGTTCAATAACTGCCTGATTTCCGCGCTTGAATTGGTCAAAGAAGCCAGGGCCGGGCTCGATAAATGCCAGCGCGAGGCGGCGTTCAAAGAGTTTGATGCGTGGTTTGAAAAAATCAAAAACGATAAAATGCGCAGCTTTTTGCAAAAATATTTTAAAGAACATGAGGAGCTTATCAAAGTCGCGCCGGCCGCAAAACTGATGCACCACAACTACGTTGGCGGGCTGATGGTGCACACGCTGGAGACATTAAGATACGCGCAGGTGAATATTGACGCTTCGGATTACACATTCAACACAGACGATATTTTTACCGCTTGTATTTTGCACGATATCGGCAAAATTTTTGAATACAAAATTGATATTGAAAGCGGGCTGGTTGATTATGATGAAAATTTCAAAAAAGACTGGCTAACGCACTCGCAGTACGGGTTTTCAATCTGCATGCACGAAGGGTTCAAGCAGGTTGCGCGTATGATTGCAGCGCACCACGGCAGAGCCGATTGGGGTGCGATTATTGACCTTGACAGCAGAGATATTGAATCCGAATTGTACTTTTTACATCTGGTGGACAATTTGTCGGCGCGGTTTGGCCAAATTAATGTTGGTATGCTGGCAGTGTGAAACTGAGCCTTGCCCACTTGCCGCGGCTTTTGGCGTTAATTGTCCCGTCGTGCGCGTTGATTACGCGTTTTGAAATATACAAGCCAAGCCCTGTGCTGCCGCGTTTGCTGAAATTTTGGTTAAAAATTTCCTCGGGGTTTTCAATCCCGCGCCCGTAATTTTTTATACTCAACGTGAAATTACCCCATTTTTTGTGCAGCTTAATTTCTATTTTCGTATCTTTTTTCGCGTGCTCGGCTGCATTGACCAGCAAATTGTACACAACCCGTTTGATCTCAAAATAGTCCGCGTTGATGTTTACATTTTTCAGTTTGCAATCAAACACCACGGTTTTTGAATCAAGCAAACATCTTGTCTCATCAATACATTCGCTCACAAGGCTTTTCAGGCAAAAATCACTTCTGCGCAGCGTCAGGATACCTGTTTCAAGTTTGTATTTGCCAAGAATATTATCAACAAGGTTCTTCATATAGTTTGCCGCGCCGATGATTTCGTTAATAAGTTCGGTACGCTTGCTCATATCCTCTATGTTGCGCAATTGTTTCAACGCAAGGATTTCGGCGTTGATTGGTGATTTCAAATCATGTGCAACCATGGCCAAAAATTCTGTTGGGGTAGGTTCGGCATAAATCGTGTTCATAAGTTTGATTATATTTTTGGATTGCAAATTCTTCTACTACCCGACCGGGCTATTTTAATAATAAAAAAAACCGGCTGAGAGCCGGCTTGTAAAATAGTTTTTTAAAGCTTACTCAATAACGATAACGTTTACAGGGCAAGCATCAGCAGCTTCCTTAACGCAAGCCATATTGTCTGCAACAGCTGCCTGGTTGACTACTGCAATGTCTTCAACTGTGAACACCGCTTCGCAAATAGATTCGCAAGCGCCGCAAGAAATGCATCCATCTTCAATTTTTACTGACATAATTCTTTCTCCTTTTTTAATTTACGTAAACGATTGTAGCATAAAAAATACCGCGCATCAAGTGCGCGCTGACATGTGCCGGCGGATAATTTTTGCAACATTATCAAACCCGTGGAGCAGCCCGAGGTCGCCTGTGCCGTCGCCGTAAATCAATAGCGGAACGTATTCGCGTGTGTGGTCGGTGCCGGCTGTTGTCGGATCGCACCCGTGGTCGGCTGTGATAATCAGCAAATCGTCCTGTGTCATCGCCGCCATAATTTTGCCAAGATACGAGTCAACCTCTTCTATCGCCCGGCCGTAACCTGCGGCATCGTTGCGGTGGCCAAACAGCATATCGGTGTCAACCAAATTTGTGAAAATTAACTTTTCTTTGGCGCTTTTTACCGCGTCAAGCGTCAGCTCCAACCCTTCACGGTTTGAGCCGGTGTGCACCGCACGAGTTACACCCGAGCCCGTGAAAATATCTTCAATCTTGCCGATACCGTATGTGCTGTTAAGCTCGTTCAAAAGCGTGTGCGGCGGCGGCATTGAATAATCGCGGCGGTCTTTTGAAATCCGGGTCGGTTTGCCGTCAATCACTTTGTAAGGTCGAGCAATCACGCGCGAAACATTATAATCATCCACAAGACAGCGCGCAATTTCGCACCACCGGTAAAGCGTTTCAAGCGGTATCAAATCCGTGTCAACCGCGATTTGAAAAACACTGTCCGCGCTCGTGTAAACAATCGGAAATTTTGTCAGATGGTGCTCATCGTTAAATTCTTCAATAACCGCGGTGCCGCTCGCGGGTTTGTTTGCCAAGACGCCGCCGCATCCGGTCTCGGTAATAAATTTGTCAATCAATTCCGCAGGGAACCCATTCGGGAAAGTTGAAAACGGTTTGTCCAAAACCGCGCCGGCCAGCTCCCAATGTCCGGTTGTTGTGTCTTTTCCTTTGGATTTTGGCGCCATTGTGCCGTATTTTGCAATCGGCGCCGCGGCAGGCGCAACACCTTTAAAATTCTGTATGTTTCCAAGCCCCATTTTCTCCATATTGGGCAGATTCAATCCGTTGTTGAACTCACATACGTTGCGCAGTGTGTTGCACTCCGGTGCGTCGTTGTATTCGGCGCAATCGGGCATAGCGCCGATTCCCATTGAGTCAATCACAATCAAAATCACACGTTTCATTTGCTGCCACCGCCGCCCAGATTAATTATTTTATAGGCGTTAAATTCCAGATTGCCAAAAATAAGTTTGACCTGATTTTCGTTATGCTCGATTAGTTTTACAAAGTTGATATTTTTTTCGCCAAAATCATCGTTGACCTCTGTGACCGGCATCTGCGCAATCAGGTAGTGCGCCTGATAGAATTTCAAAACCGTTTTACCGTCAATTATTTCGCCCTTCACCTGATAATGCCCGCTCGGCAGGACTTTGTTCTCAATCACAAGGTCAAGCGGTATCGGGATGACGGGGAGCTCTTCCGGCACATCGTTGATAAAATCCGTCTCGTTACTGTCTCGGTATTTTTCGCCTTTCGGGATGTTTTTATTTTTCTTTGGTTTTCTTTTTAGCTTGCTGTCTATTGCTTTTTGGAACTCGCTATCGGTTACCATAGGTGCGGCGTTTGGCTGTGCAAGGTTTGCGTCAAAATCTCCCCACGCATCTTCTTCGCTTGCAAAAACAACCGGTGCGCAAAGCAAAATTGATATAAGTAAAATCTTCTTCATGTTTAATAGTATAGCACATTTTCGCACCTACATCAAACGGATGATTTTTGCTAAATTTGCTTTACTTAAATTGAATTCGTAATATATAATGATATTAAAATATTGACTAATGTAGAAAAACCATTAAA
>DBCX01000002.1:11318-16887 GCA_002293275.1 Cyanobacteria bacterium UBA947
ATGGCAGCATCACAAGCAAGATTTTTAGGCTTGGCGGCAAGGAAGACAAACGTTGAATACGAAGGTCAGCAGATTAACCAAGCGCGTGTGGCGCTGGCAAACCAGTCTGCCGCGACATTCAATGAGATGTTGGGTATGTCTGTACCGACAGCTCCTGATAAAACGAAGTTCGCAAAACTTCAATACTCTTATACCGACGGTACTTACGGTATGGCGATAAGCGACCTTGCGCAACTGATAAACGATCCGGAAGGTTACAACTATACCGCGACAAAATACTATATGGCCGAAATGTACGAAGGTATAGAGTCAAAACGTACGCACCCGCAAGTTGTTATGACTGAGATGAGAGATGCTGAATCGTTTATGGTTCCATCCGGCTCTATCACCACCGACCCTAAAAAACCGGGTCTGTATTTCAAAGACAGTATCAACGATCCTGCGGTAAAAACTTCTTATTCGCAGTACAACCCGACCAACCCGACTCACAGAAACGAGTGGGAAAGAATCCTTGAACAATACAGCGACCAATATCCGGGGCTAAAAAGTATCCCGCCGGAAGACCTTCGTGTAATGCGTGACCCTGACGACGGTCTTTATAAATTTACAACGGTTCAGGCGCTGCGAGCTGCCGCAAGTTCAGGCTCTACTGTCTCTAATGCAGAAGGCCTTAACAACCAGATGATGGTCAGCCAGCAAGGTCAAATCACAGGTTATGCCTATGCTGCGCACGACGCGCTCAGCCACGCAAGAGATACGGTTTATAACGATTATGTTGTGGGTACAGGTACCGCAGGTGATCCGACGACTTATACCGGAATCTTCGCCGACAGCCCGTCAATTCTGGCTTTGGTTGAAAACGGCGGTGATATCCAAACACTTTTGACCAACGCGTTGATTGGTATAGACAGCGCGGCGAATCAGTTCCCTCCGACCTTTGAAGGTTTGAGCGGCGCAGAAGAACAGGCAAGAACTCTTGCTAATTATTCTGATATTTTGCAGGCTACTTTGCAGGCGGAATTAAATAAAATTGCCCAGCAGCAATCTGCTGCGCAGTCCGATTATGATGCTGCGCAAAATCTTGCTAACAGTCTGGGATCAGAGTTTGGTGTTGCAAACTCAGGTTTGTCTGCTGCGCAGCAGGCGTTGGCAGATGCACAAGCTGCTGAAATTGCGGCTTATACCGGCTTGTACGGCGGTACTGCTGCGTACGGCGCTAACGGTCTTGAAGCCCAATTCGGTCCTAATTCCACCGACCCTGCTATTGCAAGCCTGTTTTTTGTTGACGGCGACACAACAAAAGGTCTGATTCCGATATCAGAATTGGATCCTGCGGTCCATGGGGCTGCGGTTGGCCCGGGTAAAGTTGCTGATTTGTTTGCTGCGGAAGCTGCATATACGAGCGCTATTGACGGTTCGCAGTACGAACAGGAGCTTGAAAAACTTTATGGTATGGTGGACGACGGAGAAGGGAACCCTGTTGTAGGTAATCCTAACAACTATGCACCCGGCAGTATAGAAGCCAACTACCAAACTGCCAAGGCAGCGCTTGATGCTGCGTTGCGCTCAGGTGATCCCGCTAACCCGGGTCTTGCTGAAATTCAGGCACAGATAGATGCAATGTCACCTATATACAATTATTATAAACAAACAGAAGAAGCAAAGTATAATGCGTTATATGGCGCAGGTGTGGACGAAAACGGCCAACGGCTGTACGGGCCTGATAACGTTGCCTGGGACGGTTATGAACCGGCTGCACCAACCAGTGCACAAGGTCAATTGAATGCTGCTCTGGCCGCAGATGCCACTGCATCAGCTAATTTGACTGCAGCGCAAGCATCTTACACTAATGCGGTGAACAGTTTGCCTACCTTGCAAGGAGCTTATAACGGCCAATACAACAGTATTTACGGAACAGGTACTCCTACGTTACCGGATCCGGCAAGCCCTTGGGGTCAATATGTTGACGCCGTAGATGCTTACAGCATTGCAAATGGTGCAATTGGGCCTACAAGCCCGGTAGTTGCTGCCTACAACCAAGCAAATGCTGCTCTGTCAGGTCCAAAAGGCGCTTTGGATGGCGCATATGCCGCAGAAAGAGTTGCGGTAAACGGCGTTCTGCCGGGTGCCTACGTTGACGGTACAGTCCTTGCCTTTGATACAGCTTTGCAGACATTTAAGGATGCAAACCCTGCAGATCACGCGGCATATTATACTGCTAAAAATGCTTTGATAACCGAAGCCAATGCGATTGCAAGCGGCGGTGATGATGCTGCAACTTATGCAACAAATATTCTTAACGCATTGAATTCTGCGGATGAAACAGCTGCGGAAAATGCGGTATACGGTGCCGGCGGAAATCCTACAGCTCCTGAAGCCGGTAGTTTGATGTCATTGTTCAACGCAGCACAGACAAACTTGACCACCGCACAAAACGCGAATAATGCAGCTTTGACAGCTCGTAACAACGCTTACACGTCTTTGTACGGTGTAGCTTACACTGGTACAACTGTGGGTATGCCGCCTGCTCCTACTGCTGCGCAGCTTGCTGACCCTGCCAATACCAGCCCTATGGGTGTATTGACAAAGAACCAAAATGCTTTGACTGCAGGTATTAATGATGCCAGAGCTCAGCACAACACACTTTACGGCGGTCCGACCTATGGTCCTCCGATAGCTGACCCTGCCAACCCTACGGGTGCACTGCTGGTTCCGGGTAACGCTGATCCCAACGCTTACGGACCTAGCAGCTTGTTTGCGGCAGCAGCGAATGCGAATACGGCTTTGGGTGTAAACGACGGGATACCGTCAGCTGACACCGTATACGGCAGATACAATATAGCTACTGCAGAATATACAGCTGCGGAAGAAGCTCTCGGTGATGTGGCTGACCCGGCCTCTTTGGCGGGTAGTTATGCCGCTTTGGCTGATGCAAAAGAACTTAAGCAGGAAGAAATAGGACAGCTTTGGGCAAACCTTTACGGTAACGGCATATATGATGCTGACACACACGGTTTGTACGGAGATGCCAGCTGGAACTATCCGTGGGGACCTGAGAACCCATGGGGACACGGACCTACTGCGGACCCGGACGACCCTAGTGCTGTAAGCCCTGCCGGACAACGTCAGGAAGCCTTAAATGCGATTGCCGCAGCTGACAGTTCAGATGTTATGGCACAGCTTATTGCTGATATGGAAGCGGCAACGGCTGCGGCAGAAGCAGCAAGCATTGCGGTTCAGGATGCAGCCAGTGCAGCGGATGTAAGAGCAGCCGAGCTGGATGTTCAAGAAATAAAATACGGTTTGGACACTAACGCCGATGGCAATGTAACATTAGCTGACGTTGATATCAGCGGTAACGGAGTGTTTGATATCGGTGACCTGTGGGATAACAGCACCGCTCCGCCAACGTTAAATCCGAATGTCGAAATAGGTCCCGATGGAAAATATGTAGCCAAGCTTGGCGATAACAATCTGCCGACTGCTGCCGGTGCTTATCTGGCGGCGCTTGGAAACTTTGGTTCTCCGACTGACTCAGCCGCAGCACAAGCGGCTGCCGGAATGCCTCTTTCAGCCAGCGGTGTACTGAACGATTTGAACGCTCAGGCTGCAGCGGTTAACGATGCGATAGCGGATATTCGTGATGATATTAACGCTACAAAAACGGCTGCCGCTAACGCAACTGAAGCGATGAGCAAAGTCTACACCACCGAAAGTGCGCTGGATTTGGCAAACAATGCGGCAAAAATCGCGCAGGCGGAAGCAATCCTTATGACCAACCCGACGATTGAATTAGAGGCTGCAATTAAAGCTGCTAAAGAAAATCCGTTGGATGATAACCTGGCAAATATAGCGCTTGCGGAATCAATTTATGCGCAAGAGCCGACAAACGAGCACTACCAGCAGCTGCTGGCGGCAAAATACGAGGCGCAGGAGGCTAAATCCGCTGCTGACTCAAATTACTACAACAGCAACGAGGCGCTTACCGCACTGCAGAAACTTCTGGATATTGCAGCTGAGCCTGACGGTATGGATACGCTTGCGGCTATGGTCTACGATGCCGGAGCAACACCGCCAAGAACTCTTGCGGATGCATACACCGCATACAACACAGCAATGGGCGGTTCTCCGACAATTGCAGAGCAAACAGCTGCACGTGCGGCGCTACTTGAAGCTATTAACTCATACAGCCAGACTCCTGCGGGTATAGCAGGGGGTGAATTCACCGAGGAAATGAGTGCGCTGCGCGGAACAACAGCATTTGTTGCTAAAACCGAAGCGGACAGAGTGTTCCTTGAAATATCAAGACAAGTAGAAGAGGCAGAAAGACTCAACGTCAATATGCCGGCACTGCGTGCGGCGCTTGATGCGGCGATTCAAGAGATAGTCGCAAAAGGACCTAACGCAAAAGCTCTGACCGATGCCGCGCTTGCTATCGCGATACAAGCTAACGGCGGCGATATAAACGGCGACGGTGAACTCAACGCGGAAGACCTCTACGGAAACGGTTATCTGGAATTCTTTGTTCCTCCGTCAGTACCGGTTTCTGTCGGTAACTGTCCGGTAGTACCGCTTGACCTGAATGACCCTGAACAAAAGGCGGCGATTGAGCAAATCATCAAGGATTTCCCTGAATCCGAGTTTGCTAAATCTTACCAGCGCGGTTTAGACGCAGGCGAGACCACAATTTACTCTTGGTTTGACCCTCAGGTCGGCAAGACTTACTATGCCTGCATAGAGGACTTGTCAGCCTCTGCAAACGCACCTTTAGACCCAGATCACCCGTCAGAAAACCAGGTCAGATTGACTCAATACAACGCGACTTCAAACAAACGTAAAATTGAATCAGTCCAAAAAGCGTTTGTTGACTTCAACGATATGGGTCGTGCAGAGACGATTAGATTTGAGGATTCATCTCAGGTCTTCACGCTCCACACAGAAACCGTTATTGATGAGTTGGCCTACAACGCCGCGATGAACCAATACACCTACGATGTTAAGATGTACGAAAACAAAATTGAAGAAATCAACGCGAAGACCAAAATCATTCAAGAACAAGACAGAACGCTTGAATTGCGCCTGAGACAGCTTGATACAGAGCAAGACGCACTTCAAACCGAGATGGAAGCTGTTAAGAAAGTTATTGAGAAAAACGTTGAATCTACTTTCAAAACTTTTGAATAACAATAATTGAAGGATAATAAATGAGTTACAGATACGATAGCTACCTTGTAATAGCAAACACGCTCGGCTCTGCCAGTGCAGACGCCAAGGCGCAGTTATTCCAAACTTATGACCAGTTGCGAGACCTCACGGTCTCGGGCTCCGGTCAGGGTACGGGGTTTGAGATGGGTGCGGGGTTTTTGTATAACCTTGCAAGCCTTTTCTCGCCGTCAATGTACGGGACAGTCTTTGGCGCGTCAGAATCCATGAACGTACCGGGGACATCGTATTTCAGCAACACAAATACCGGCTCATCGTACGGGTTGAACTCGTTGTATAATTATTCGGGCTTTCCGAGCGGTGCGGCGCCGTTGTCTATGAACGGCTGGGCGACCGGCGGTGCGGC
>DBCX01000018.1 GCA_002293275.1 Cyanobacteria bacterium UBA947
GACTCGCGGCCTTTTCCGGCGCGGCACCTGATGAAAAACGAGCTGTATGTGCGCCCGGATACAGGTGAAGCCATGGCTACAATCCAGAGCGCGCGCGGGTGTCCGGCAAGCTGTATTTTTTGTTTGAGCCCTCAGATTTCAGGGCGAAAAATCCGGCTGCGCAGCGCGCAAAGCGTTGTTGATGAGATAAAAGAATGTTTGAATGTGCACGGGATTAAGAATTTTTTCTTCCGCGCGGACACATTCACGATGGATGCAGGATGGGTCAAAGAACTGTGCGATTTAATCGTTGCGGAAGATTTAAAAATAAGTTTTATCACAAACGCGCGGGTGAAACCGCTCAAAAAAGAAACACTTGTTGCGATGAAAAAAGCGGGCTGCTGGGCGGTTGCGTTTGGGTTTGAATCGGGCAGCGAGGAAAGTTTGAAAAAGATGAAAAAAGGCGCATCGGTTCAAGACAATATTAACGCCGCAAAATGGGCGCGCGAGGCGGGTTTGACAGTGTTCGGGATGTTTGTTATCGGGTTTCCTTGGGAGACAAAAGAGGACATTAAAAAAACCGAAAAACTTATATTTAAAATCAACCCTGATTTTATTGAACTGACGCTTGCGCTGCCGTTTTACGGTACGGAATTGTACCGGATTTGCAAGGAGAAGGGACTGCTTGGCGAATCCGTTTTGGGCAGCGATTTTTTCTATGCAAATGTTACAAAGACCGAACATTTTGACACGCAGGAACTTTTGAAAATAAGAAAAAATATTTTGTTAAAATTTTATACGCGGCCGCAATATATTGCAAAAAAGGTGTTCGGTGCGCTTAATAGCCCGAAAACAATAACCAATTATTTTAAGTACGGGTTGCGATTGTTAAAAATCTTGCGATAATTCTTTTTTTGTTGTACAATTGAAAGTAATAAGGAGAGTGTATGAAAACATTGACTAAGAATGAGGGATTGATTACGAAAATTATCGGACCGGTTATTGACGTGGAGTTTGCGCAAGGTCAACTGCCTGAGATTTATACCGCGCTGCAAATTAAAGGTGATGACGGGTCAACAATTGTTGCAGAGGTTCAGCAGATGCTCGGCTCAAACAGAGTCAGAACGGTTGCGATGTCGTCAACTGATGGTTTGAAACGCGGCATGACGGTTGTCAATACGGGTGAACCGATTAAAGTTCCGGTTGGCGAGGCGATCTTGGGCCGGATTTTGAACGTAACAGGCGACCCTGTTGACGAGCTTGGACCTGTTAAGGCGAAAGAATATTTGCCGATACACCGTCCGTCACCGGCATTGGTTGACCAAAACACAAATATTGAGATTTTAGAAACCGGTATCAAAGCGATTGACCTTCTGCAGCCGTACCAAAAAGGCGGGAAAATCGGGCTTTTTGGCGGTGCAGGTGTAGGTAAAACGGTTTTGATTATGGAGCTTATCCACAACATCGCGCTTGAGCACTCCGGTGTATCTGTTTTTGGCGGTGTGGGCGAAAGAACCCGCGAGGGTAACGACCTTTGGAACGAGATGAAAGAATCAGGCGTTATAGACAAGGTTGCACTGATTTACGGGCAGATGAACGAACCGCCAGGAGCGCGTATGAGAGTAGGGCTTTCAGCGCTGACTGCGGCCGAGTATTTTCGTGATTTTTCAAAACAAGATGTATTGTTGTTTATTGATAATATTTTCCGATTCACACAAGCGGGGTCTGAGGTTTCGGCGCTTTTGGGACGCGTTCCGTCTGCGGTTGGTTACCAGCCGACGCTTGCAACCGAGATGGGTGACCTTCAAGAGCGTATTACATCAACAAAAGACGGATCAATCACATCTGTTCAGGCGATTTACGTACCGGCCGATGACTTGACCGACCCGGCGCCTGCAACAACGTTCTCCCACCTTGATGCGTCAACGGTGTTGTCGCGTCAAATCGCATCGCTCGGGATTTATCCGGCGGTTGACCCGCTTGAATCCAACTCGCGCGTGCTTGACCCGCATATCATTGGCGAAGAGCACTACAACGTCACGCGCCGGGTGCTTGAAATTCTTCAAAAATACAAAGAGCTTCAAGATATCATCGCGATTTTGGGTATGGACGAACTTTCCGAGGAGGACAAAGAAACAGTTAACCGCGCAAGAAAAATCCAACGGTTCTTGTCGCAGCCGTTCTTTGTTGCAGAGCAATTCTCCGGCATGGAAGGCAAATACGTCAAGCTGGCCGATTCAATCAAGGGCTTTAAAGAAATTATTGAAGGTAAGCACGACGACTTGCCCGAGCAAGCGTTCTATATGGTCGGCACAATTGAAGAAGCGGTCGCGAAAGCGAAAAAACTGTAACGCGCGTGCTGCTCCATAGCAACAATAACCGGCGCAGAGGAAGAAAAAATGCACTTAAAAATAATCACACACGAAAGAGTCGTTTTTGACGAAGATGTAGATGAAGTCGTCGTACCGGGGATTGACGGCGAGTTTGGGATATTGACCGGGCACATCCCGGTTATGTCAGCGCTTGATGTCGGGGTGACATCGGTTCGGCAGGGCGGCCAGAAAAAATTTTTCACAACGATGGGCGGGGTGTTCCAGTTTAAAGATGAAAAGGCGCTAATCCTTACCAATACCGCAGAACACGGCGATGAAATTGACGCGGCAAGAGCAAAAGATGCGCTTGAGCGCGCAAAACTAAGGCTTGCCGAGCAAGGCGCAGCGCTGGATGCGCAGCGTGCGCAGGCCGCGATTGCAAGAGCGATGGTAAGATTAAAAGCAACGTCAAAGTGAGGGGTAAAGTGTTCAATAAGAGAGGGTTGTTCTGTCACGCCAAGCCGGCACCTGCGAAAAGGACAATGTTCAGGATTTTTTTGACATTTGCCCGGATAGGACTGATGCTTTTTGGCGGCGGCAATGTTGTGTTACCGGTCGCGCAAAAACAGCTTGAAGGGTTGGTTAAACCAAAACAATTGTGTGAGTTTTATGCTGTTGCGCGCAGCTTGCCCGGGATTGTGGCGCCAAACTTTGCGGCGCTGGCCGGATATAAACTCGGCAGATTGCCGGGTGCGCTTGCCGCTGTGCTGGGGCTTGTTTTGCCGCCTGTCGCGCTGATTGTCTTGCTGGCTGCGGGGTTTGACAGCATTATATATCTTAAATTTGTACAGAGTATTTTTTGGGGGATAGGAATCGGTGTTGTGATGCTGATTTTTATGGGTGTTCAAGATATCTGGGAAACCAGCGTGGAAGACAGGTTTAGCTTTATATTATTTTTTGCGGCGTTTGTAATGCTTGCAGGGTTTAGGGTTCCGCCGTCGGCCATCGTGATGATGGCGATTATGTTTGCCGTTGCGATGCAAATGAAATCGGAAGAGGGCGCCAAATGATTTATTGGGAACTGTTTGTTGAATTTTTGCGGGTGGGGCTGTTTTCCTTTGGCGGCGGGCATGCCGCGCTGCCGTTTTTGTATAATATCAGCGAGTTCAAGCAGTGGTACACCATTCAGCAGTTGACGGATATGATTGCGATGGGCTCTGTTGTGCCGGGCGCCTTCGGGGTTAACGTCGCGGCGTTCGCGGGGTTTTCAACGGCGGGTGTTTTTGGCGCGCTGATAGCGGTTACGGCGCTTATCGCGCCATCGTTTATAATAGCTGTCGCGATTTCGGGCGTGCTGGTAAAATTTAAAAAAAATGCCTATGTGATTGCGATTATCAATGTGCTAAAACCGGTCAGCTGCGGGCTTTTGGCGGCAGTGGGCGCGCAGATATTTGTAGATAGCGTCAACAACCTTTTCGGTGCGCTGCTGCTTGGGATATTGCTGTTGATATATTTCTACCGCAAAAGAACACCGGTATTTGTGCTGGGTGTCAGCGCGATTGCAGGGCTTGCCGCAGGATTATTGCAATTAATTTAGCCGGTTGAGCCGGTTTTGACGGCTAAAAGGGGTTTGCACAAACACATGCATGACACAAGCACCGCAGGGGTTGTTTTGATATGCACTAGGAAAGTATTTCGGGCACGCGGTATTGGAGTGCCTGCATAAGGTGTGTTTGCGCGATATCCGGTGCACCGTCAAGGTCGGCGATTGTGCGTGCGAGTTTTAAAATCCGGTCAAAACGCCTGCCGGAAAGCTGATATTTTGCGGCGGCCGATTTCATTAGCGCCTCGCTTTCGGCGTCAAGTTTGCAATATTTTTTTATTAATTTTGGGGTAAGCTCGCAATTGGTGAGGATTTTTTCCTGCGCGTAGCGTTGTGCCTGAATTTTTCGCGCTGTGGTGACGCGTTTGCGGATTTGCGCGGAGCTCTCGGCGGCAAATGATTGGGTTGTCCCGAGCAGTTCATCGGTTGCAAGCCGCGGCACCTCAATATGCAAATCAATCCTGTCCAACAACGGTCCGGACAACCGCGAGCGGTAGCGGTCAATTTGGTAATCCGAGTAGGTACAGTGTTTTTCTTTGTCCCCCAAAAACCCGCACGGGCAAGGGTTCATCGCACCGAGCAGTGTAAATTTTGCCGGATATTTAACGGAATGTTTTGTTCGTGAGATTGTGATTTGTCCGTCTTCAAGCGGCTGGCGCATTGTTTCAAGCACACTGCGCGGGAACTCAACCATCTCGTCCAGAAACAAAACCCCGCGATGCGCAAGCGTGATTTCACCGGGTTTTGGGTTGGAGCCGCCGCCAATCATACCGTTGGCTGAGGCTTTGTGGTGGACAATACGGAACGGCCGCCTGGTCTGCAAAGGTTCATCCGGTGCCAACATCCCGCACACGCTGTAAATTTTGGTCAATTCCAGCGCCTCTTGCAGTTCCAACGGCGGCAGGATTGACGGAAAGCATTTTGCCATCAAGGTTTTACCCGAACCCGGAGAGCCGCACATAACAAGGTTGTGCGCGCCGGCGGCCGCAATTTCCAGTGCGCGCTTTGCTTTTTGCTGACCTTTTACATCTTTAAAATCGTATTCGTAGTCAATATTTTCCTCGGTTATATAATTATTAATGTCCGCAACGGTGCGTGTCAGCGGTGTTTCATCAGATGCGTTTTCTGCGATAAAATGCGCAACGACCTGTGCCAGATTTTGCGCACCGAAAACATTTATCCCCTGCGAGTGTCCGCTGTCAGCGCCGACTATTCCTGCAAGCGCAGCCTCGGCGGCGTTTGCGGCCGGCACGATTACGTTTTTTATATCCAATCCCAAAACCAGCGGCAGCACACCGTTGACCGCACGGATTGAACCGTCAAGCGACAGCTCACCGATAAACGCGTAATCCGGCGGGATTTCAACCGTGCCTTCTTCACCCAAAATTCCCATAGCAATCGGCAGGTCAAAATGCGAGCCCTCTTTTTTCAGGTCAGCCGGTGCAAGGTTCACGATAACTTTTTTTGCCGGAAAGGTGAACCCGGAATTCTTTATCGCTGCGCGGATGCGGTCGCGAGCCTCGTTTATCGCGGTGTCCGGCAGCCCGACAATAGAGACGCCCGGCAGCGAGTTGTTCACATCAACTTCCACATCAACCTTGTACGATTTCAAACCCACCACAGCCGCTGTTGTAACTTTATTTACCATAAATGAATTATAATTAAAAAATGAATCAAAAGCAAACGCCAAAAAGTGGATGTACAACCGCTGATTGTTTACAATTTTTAATAATATGATAAGATATCAATATGAATATTTTGGCGATAAATTTTGGCGGGATTGGCGATGAGATACTATTTTTGCCGGCGTTGATTTCTTTGAAAAAGGAGTTTCCCGATGGCAAAATAACCCTCGCATTAGAGCCGCGAAGTCAAGGGATTAAAGATTTGACGTACGTGATTGATGAAATCTGTCCTGTGGGTAAAAGCGCGATTGGCTTGCTGAATCTGGCGCGGCGCGGTAAATTTGATATGGTGATTTCATCCGGCGGCAACCCGCTTATCGCTGTGCTGCTTTATCTTACCGGGATTAAAAAACGGTACGGTTACGATACGGGATTTTTGAGCCGGCTGCTTTTGACAAAGGCCGTGCCGCTGAACAAAAACCAATACGCAGCGGATATGTATCACGACCTTGTGACGCCGGTTACAGATAACAAAACAACATTACCGGCGGTGAATATTTCGGGCGGTGAGAAAATTGCAGGCAGTGTTTTAGTCCACCCCGGTGTGAGCAAAATGAGCGTCAGAAAAGGGATGGTGAAAACGGTCAACGGCAAGGTTTGGGCGCAGATTATAAACCGCCTGATTGAAGCGGGTAAACACGTGATGCTTGTCGGCGGACCGGATGATGAGGAAGTTATCAAAGAGATTTTGCAAAACGCATCGCCGCAGCTTTGCAAAACAAAAAACCTGCGCGAGCTGGCGCAATTGATTGCGGGTGCGGAAAAATTTGTATGCTCGGATTCTGCGCCGCTGCATATCGCCGTGTCAACGGGCACAAAAACCTATTGCGTTTTTGGTCCGACAGATGAAAAAAAATTGGCGCCGCCGCAAGTTACCATACTAAAAACCGACTGCCCCTGCCGGCCGTGTCTTTGGGATAAACGCAGCACGACCTGCGATGCTTTAGATTGCCTCAAACTTGACCCGCAAAAAGCTGCGGACACAATTATGCATAGCGAATAACGACCAAATTACGCGTCAAATCCATCAGCTCATACTCAATAACATCAACAACTTCGGCGTTGTATTTTTTCAGCGCAGACTTTGCGTCGGCGATTTCTTCGGCGGCCTTCACAGATTTCCACGCGACAAGATAGTCGCCAAGATTATATGCCACAAGCTCTTTAAGCGGTGCGACCGCACGCGCGGTGACCACATCAAAACGCTGCGTGAGATTTTCAGCCCTGCCGCAAATACAATGCAAATTTGTCAGGCCGAGTTCGCGCCCGATTTGTTCAACCGCGTTAATCTTTTTTTTGATACTGTCCAGCGCAAAAACCTGCAAATCAGGATACGCGATCGCAGCCGGGACAGACGGAAACCCGCCGCCTGTTCCGATATCCAAAAGTGTGGAAGCCGCCCCGAAGCGCTCAAAAAATTTGCTTATCGCAAGGCTGTCGCAGATATGTTTTTCGTACAAAAATTTTTCATCGTTTTTTGAAATAAGATTGAGGCGCGAGTTTTGTTCCAAAAAAAGTTTTATATAATTATTGAATGAACGCAAGCGTTCCGTTTTGTCTCGCTCATTCAACATACAAATTATCCAATGCTGTTGTGGCGGCCTCAATGTAGAGCGGTTCAGCAAGCGCGTTTGCGTAGTCAAGCGCTTTTTTGTAATACTGCGCTTTTTTTGCATCGTCGTACAGCGCGCCAAGTTTCATCGCGGACATATACGCACCGTCTTTGTTGTTGTCGGCCTCGTCTGCACGAAGGCTCTCCAGCAGGGCTTTTATCGCGTGGCCAATCTCACCGACATCTTCAAAAATGCTTGCGATGTTTGTGTATGCGGCAGCTACGTGTTTGCCGGACTCTATACATTTTTTGTAATATTGCAGCGCCTCTTCCGTGCTGCCTTGCTCGTCCAAAAACAGTGCCTGTTTAAAATAAAGTTCGGCAAGCAGGTTTTTATTGTCGGAGTTTATTTGCAGCGCTTTTTCAAGATATTTTCCGGGTGAGTCGGACAGATCAATCAAGAGCAGGTAGGATTGCAAATCGTCCGGCGCATCCCGGATAATCTCTTCCAGCAGCGATTTTGCCTTGTCGCCTTTGAATGTTTCGTAATAAATCCGTGCGATTTCGCGTTTCATTTCGTTCACTTTGACGGTATCGCCGGCCGATTTGTAAAACTCGCAAGCCGCGTTGTAATACTGTTTTGCACCGTGCCAATCGGACAGCTCACGGCAGGTGAAGGCGAGTTTTGTGAGTATCACAGGCAAAAACGTGTAGTAATCGTCGTCGTTTTCAAGTGTCAACGCGCGCTGGTAAAGCCGGAGCGCTTTTTTGTAATCAAACCCGGTTTCTTTCGCACGGTTGATAAGTTCTGCAACGCCCATTTTTTTAATCTCGTCTTCCTCGTCGCTGACTTTTATGAAATCCTCAATTGTGCCGGCGATTGCGTCAAACGCCTCGGCGCTTTCCTCGCTTTCAAATATGAAAGACAAATCCGTCACCTTGACGGGTTCTTCAATGATTTCCTGGACAACTTCCTGCTCGGCAGGTGCGGCAACGGGTTTTTTCGGTACAAAATTTTGGTGGTAATCAATTTCTTTGCGCATCGTTCTTCGTGAAATCAACAGGTCGCGTTCAAGCGGTTTTAACGGAAGCTGGGTTTCGTAAAGCTCAATGCAGCCTTTGTGAATTTTAACGGCCATCCCGTCGCTGATTGTTTCTTCGTTGATTGATTTAAAATAATCTTCCAGATAAATTTGGTTGTTAATATNNATAATTGACGCGCGCCTCGTTGTACAGTCCGAGTGTTTCAAGAAGTTTTACGGGTACCGGATGGCGAATCAAAGTCAAAAACCGGAACAGGTGGCCGGTCACCGGATCCACAAATGAAAGCATCTCGCGCAAAATAAAATCATTGTATGACAAAAGACTTTTGTTATAATCTGTCATAAAATCTGTCAGGCTTTGGTTTTTCAGCTGCATAACACGAACGGCAAACGTGGCGTAGAGAAAATATCCGCGGGTGTATTTGTACAGCTCCTCAGAAAGCATGCCCGACGCGTTTATACCTGATGCGCGCAGGTATTTTTCAAAAATATCTTTTGATAGCGCAAGGATTGTGACATTTTTGTTCGGGATTGACGCAAACTCGTCGGGCTTGTAAACGCGCGAAATCACAATTACTTTTATGTTGGCTGCAAGCTGCGCCAAAAAATCCACAATCTCGCGTTTGTTATCTTTTAGAACTTCTTCAAACGAATCAATGACGAGCACCATCGGAGTTTGGATTGTTTTGAAATAGGCGTCGATTTTTTGTGTGAAATTATCGGATTTCATCTTTGGGTGTTCAATGATACCTTGGGCTTCCAGCTTTTTGAAATTCTCAAAAAACGACAGCAAAATATCGTCCAAAACGGTCGTTTCAAAACAGTTGTATTCAAGGATGATGCCTTCAAAATCTTTCAGTGCGTATCTTACGACGGCGTTTTTGCCGGTACCCATAAACCCGCTGACGACAAACAAAGGGGTGTCGCCGCGCAGAAAATTACCGATGACCTCTATTTGATTCTTGTTGTTGTCCAGCAAAAACTCGTTTATCTGTTCCATTCAATCATTATACAATAAATCGGGCTTTGTTACAATTTCTTTACCAATTGCACAAAAAACCACCCAAAAGTGTTAAAATAGAGGTGGGGTAAGATAGTGTTAGTTGGAAAAGTGGGATTAAGATATCAAGCCAGCATGCCGGCGCCGAGCCGCAATGTTGTAGCGGTTGCGTTTGGTGCGGCGGATTCGTTTGTGTGTGAAAAAATGGGTGAGAACAATCCCAAATACGCTGCCGCGACGGCAAGAGAGAAGGTCACGGAGGCAAAAAAGTTTGATATTCGCAACCCGTTCCAAAAAGATTATGACAGGATTATATATTCGCCGTGTTATGAGCGGCTCAGACTGAAATCCCAATCGTTTCCGGCGTTTGATATGAGTTTGATTTTGGGCGAAAAATTTGACGGCTTTAGTATTGACGATATGGTTTCGTCAAGAATGTCGCACGTTGAGCAGGTTTCCACCGTTGCACAGCGTGTTTGCCAGCGATTGGGGCTCAATCAGGATTTGGCGCTTGCGATAGGTAAAGGGCATGACGTCGGGCATTCTCCGTTCGGGCACGAGGGTGAGCGCGCGTTAAAGCAGATTTGTCAAGATAATGGGCTCGAACCTTTCTGGCACGAAAAAAACGGATTGAGAGTGGTTGATGATTTGGTTACGATAAACGACTTTCATGGTAACCCGAAAAAAATGAACCTGACCTATGCCGTTCGCGACGGGATAATAAGCCACTGCGGCGAGGTTGACCAAAACGCATTAAAACCGCGCGAGCTGCCGATTGATTTAAAAAGTATTAAAACCGCAGGTCAAATACAACCGTACACCTGGGAAGGCTGCGTGGTCAAGGTCGCCGATAAAGTCGCATACCTCGGGCGCGATATTGAAGATGCCGCAAGAGTCGGCTTGATAAAAGAGGATCAGATGGTACAGCTTAAACAAATTGTGCAAAAGTACATCCCTGATTTTGACGGAAAAGTCGGCGCATCGTTCTTGATTAATCTTTTTGAAAACGATTTGGTTGAACAATCCGATCCTGAACGCGGAATCGGATTTTCTGAGAATGTTTTCAACTTGATGAAAGATATTAAAACATGGAACTATGAAAATATTTACAGATCGCCAAAACAAAAACCGTCTGCGGAATTTACAAAAATTATAACAACACTTTTTGACAAATATGCAAACGGTCAGCCGGATCCAAACAACAAGTATGATAAGGTTTTTATTAACTGGCTGGAAAATACAAATATTTATAATTTGGAAGAAAAAAAAGAGTACAAGCAGGCGGTGGTGGATTTTATCTCCGGCATGACTGACTTGTACGCGACAGCGAACTACAAGAATATATTGGACGGAAAAATTGAGAATTAACCCTGTAATTACATACACAAACAACGTAATCCCTTTTAGCGCCAAGCCTAAAAAGGAAGTACTTCCCGTGGCGCAATATCCGACGCCGAAAAATATCAATCCGGTTGACCTTCCGGGTGTGTCAAAACCTTTGGCGGTCAGAATAATTGACGGCGCAAACAAGCAGCATGTTTCGGTTGATACGTATTTGAGGGAATATTTGAAACATCTTTTCTGGCAGCCGCGGGTTTTGCCGGAGGCATCTATCGCAAGACAAGTTGGCAAAACAAATATCACGACCCTTATTGACGGCGAGCAGATTTTTGACAAAACCATGCAGTTCTTGCAAAAGGCTGAAAAATCAATCCAAATTGAGATGTTTGAGTTTCAGAACCTTAAAATAGACGGCCACAAATGGCCTGCAAGCGGCGCGGAGGTTGTTCCGGGATTTGAACAGCAGCAAAAGATTCTAAAAACGCTTATCCAAAAACGCAAGCAAAATCCGGATATGAAAATCCAGGTGATTCTTGACGCGCACAAGTGGTACATTGACGGCAACGGTTACAGAAAACATTACAACAACATGGACATGATTAAATATCTGAAAAAAAATGATATTGATGTTGTACCGTATCCGCGCGCGGCGCAGCAGGGTGCGACGCTGCAGCACGTTAAAATGCTTGCGGTTGACGGCAGGCACGTTATTATCGGCGGGATGAATTGGGGCAGCCACTCTGTTGCCAACCACGATGCGTGTGTCGCTATTGAAACACTTCCGGGTCAACAAAACTCAGAAGTTGATAATATTATTGAAGAAATTTTCAACAAGGATTGGAAGTTTGCGTGGCAGCGGCTTGGCGCAACCAAACTTATCACGGGTCCTTTGACAAAGGCCGAGCAGTACAAATACAACGGGTTGAACCGTGAGATTAAGCGCGAAAACGTTGAGTATATGCGGGTTGTCGGGGAGCTTTATGACAACCCGAATGACCGGAATCGCTACAGCGAATACCGTTTGGACTTGGTTAAGACAAACCCCGTTGCACGGCCGGCGATAAAAATTCTCGCAACTAAACCGCGCGAGCTGGAGCTTGTCGGCGAGGAAGGAAAAGAGACGACACGGGATTACCTCAAACAAAGAATTGATAGCGCCAAAACAGTCCGCGCCGAATTGTTTGTGTTATCGGATAAAGAGATAATTGAAACAGTCGTCAAGCGCCACAAAGAAGGGACGCTTGATGCAAAATTTATCGTTGCGTCGGAGATTTTGGAAGAGTTCCCGTATTGCCGCAAGGCCTACAGTACGCTGGTTGAAAACAATGTACCGGTTAGGCTCTACAATTTTGATGAACGTATCAACCAGAGAATGCACTCAAAATGGGCGGTCTTTGACAACAAAGAAATTGTTATCGGCTCTACAAACTGGTCGGCGCAGGGGCTTAACTCCAACCTTGAAAAAGGCAAACGCGGCGACTACGAACTTTACAGCAGAAAACTCAACAAGCAAATCAGAGGGTACCTGAAAGAGGCTGTACCTTATGAAAAAGAGTTGGGCATTCCGACATTCTACAACCCGAAATCGGTTGACCTTGACCACGAGGCGCTGCGGATAAGACGTCAGACGATGAAAAAAAGTTATGCGGAACTTACAAAACTCGGGTCGTGCACGCTTGAGGTCGGCGGTAAAAAATTAACGTTTGATGAAAGCCAAAAAGCCTCGTTTGCAAAGGTGATTGACTACTACGATTTGGTCAAGAAAAGAAATAACGAAAAAGAAAAATACAAACGCGGCAACAACGAATGCGCAATTGCCTTCACCAACCATGATATAGCAAACGTGTTTGTCCATCAGTTTGACAAAGATTGGATTCACTCAAAAGATTCGCTGGAAGATTTTCACGACCATTCGGTTTTTGAATACGATGAACTGCCGGAGGGCGTGGCATGAGAATAGCACCGATTTTTAGTTATAATTTTGAAAAGAAAAATGTGCAGCGGCAGCCGGTGCACAAAAGTTATGCATCGGATGTTTTTGTGCGCTCCGGCGCAATCGCGCAGCCGGCTTTTACCGCAAAGACGTTTGAAGACCTTGTGGTAAAAAGCGTTGAGGGCACCGCTTACTGGGGTAAGGGGTTGTATAACACCAGCAATTTTGTTGACTATTCAAAATGCGGGTCGGACAATTTGTACAAAATCCCGTTTGATATTACAAAGGCAACTGATAACGAAATCTACGCGTTCCAGTTTGCAAACGCGCTTGCCGAGGTTAAAGATATCAGCTGGGTGCAGCGTTTCAACCCGTACAATGTGACAAAGCCGCTGGCAACGTTTCACACGCTCGGGTCAAAAGAGTCGCGGATGAGGTTTGCGCACAATATTGAGGATTTGCGAAACACCTCTAAAAACAAATCGCTTGATGTGCCTATCACCGGCAAAAACGGCAAACTTGCAATCAATTGCATTGTCTTTGATACCGAAACAACCGGTATCAACAACAGCGATATATCAAAACCGCTGGACAGGATTATCCAGATTGGTGCGATTCAGGTGAAGAACGGGAATGTTGTCAAAGGGTCGGGTGTAAACCAGCTTATTGACCCAAAAATGCCGATACCGGATGCCGCGTCACAAGTTCACGGAATCTATGACAAAGATGTTCAGGGCAAGCCTGAAATCAACAAATTTTTAAAACCGTTTATGAATGAGTATATGAAAAAGGAGAACGGTGTTATTGTTGCGTACAATTCAAAATTTGATATGGGGATGTTAAGAAACGCGGTGTTAAGTTACAACGTTACCAAAAACGATCAAGCTGCCTTGAAACCGCACCGCGACAGCAAAGTGCTTGACCCGTTTATTTTGATACAAAGAATTCACCCGTACGTCGGCGCGAAGAAAAAACTTGGCGAACAATATAAGTTCTTGTTCGGCAAGAATTTGGAAGGCGCACACGATGCGTTTGCTGACGTTGAAGGTACGGTGGATGTTTTAAAATATTGCCTGTATTTTCTCAACGGCAAAAGGAAGAACCATTCAAAGCCGTTGACTATGCGTGAGGTTTTGTTGTTCCAGAACGGGTTTGTGCCGGACAATTTGGATATAAAACTTGACCACGAGGGCTGCCGCGCGGATGTGAATTTTGAGGTTTCGTACAAACCGACGCCTATTCCGATGAATAATTTTTACAAGGGTTACCGGTTGACAGAACAAACACTTGAAGGGCTCAAAGACAAAATCGGCGAGGCGAACGTAAACCGGTTTGGAAAACTTTTCCCTTGCGATGCGGAAGACAAAGACGAAGGTGTTGTGCTCAAACAAAAGCGCAGCAAGGATTTGATAAACTATGCGCTGCGCAAGAATTTTATGAAAACGCTTGACTATCTGGGGTTAAGGCAATACAACGGCAAGTCTGCGGCCGAGATTAAAAATCTTATCATTGATGAGTCGGTAAATTATCTTCCGGAAAAAGCGTTCAGCCTGTGGATAAAAAATGTCAACCCGAACGATGAGGGTAACGATTTGCCGGATTACAAAATCTCAAAACGTGTTATGAAAGAAAAGCTGGCCGGTAAAAATCAGGATTGAAAGATTCTGTAATCAAAAATTCTGCGCAGCAGGTATTTAAATTGCGACAGTTTGAACAGGCTCAAATGTTTTAAAAATACGCGGTTTTTGAGATAAAAACTGCGCATCGTGTTGCTTTGCGCATCCATCAAATCCTGTTTGGTCAAGCCTTTTGGCACCCACGTCGGCTCGCGAAAGTTTGCTTTGGATGTTTCAAACACAAACTCGTTTTGAAATGTGTACCACAATTCAGACCCCGGCAGCACACCCAAAATTGAGCATTGAAGCCTGTCAAGTTTTGAGTTCATAATAAAATTATATGTCTCTTTGATTGTTTCTTTTGTCTCGCCCGGCAGCCCGAAAATAAAAAGTCCGCCGCAAAGAATGCCGCTGCGTCTGACGATATCTATCGCCGCTTCAATGGTCTCAATCGTTTCGCTTTTTTTGATATTTTTCAAAATCTGCGGATTAGCCGACTCAATGCCGAGCGACACGTAGTAACATCCGGCTTTGTGCATAAGCTGCATCAGCTCGTCGTCAATTTTGTCCGCACGTATCCCGTTTGTAAAACACAAACTTATTTTGATATTGTTTTCAATCAGCAGGTTGCAAATTTCTTCAATATGCGCGCGTTTTAACGTCACGTTATCATCGGCAAACTGAACCTCTCTGACACCGTATTCTTCAACCAGCCATTTGATTTCGTTAACAACATTTTTTGGTGAGCGGAACCGGATTCTTTTTTCGTAGAATGCAGGGCTTGCGCAAAACGTGCATGAGTACGGGCAGCCGCGTGAGCTTGTGACCATCGCAACGGGCGGAGTTTTTACAAAGAATCCCTGCGGCGCGATAGGATAATCTCTCGGGTCCATCTGCTCGTAATCCGGGAACGGCAGCGAATCAAGGTCTTCCACAATCTCAGCTCTTTCAAACGGTGTGGTCTCATCCTTTAAATCAGCCAGGCTGTACACGCCCTTTATCCCTTTGTTGTCAAATCCCTGGCGTACAAGCTGCGTCAGCGCGATTTCACCTTCGCCGCAAATAACAAAATCGGCAGCCGTATCTTTCAGCGTCCGGTAGGGCAAAAATGTTGAATGAACACCGCCTATTATTGTTTTGATATCGTTTTCTTTCAAAAACTTTGACAGCTGCGCAACCGTGTCGTAGTTGCTCGTCACGCAGGTTATACCGACGGCTTTGATATTATTTTTTTTCAAAATTTTTAAAATCTGTTTGTTATCAAGTTTGTTTTTTAGCGCGTCAATAATTTTCACACTGAACCCGTTGGATTTTAAATAAGATGACAAATATCCAACTCCCAGCTGCGGAATTACCATGTGCGTGTGGTAATAAGGTATTATTAAAGCTATATCCATTGTATCAAAATACCACAAGCCTTTTGGCGTGTCAATGCCGCGGTGCAGGCTGTACAATTTGATTTTTCACTGTTTTTGTATTAATTTTATACTTATGAATAAAAAAGATTTTGCCGCTGTATTGGGAGTAATAATTCTATATTTGGTTTTTGTTGCCGTGTACTGGCAGTTTTTTGGCGATGTGATGACAGACTCGGGCCGTGAACTTTACCGTCCGGTGCAAATGCTTGACGGGCAAGTGTTGTACAAAGACATTTTTAATATATTTGGGCCGCTGTCATATCAGTTCAACGCGTTGTTGTACAAGATTTTCGGTGTTGATGCAAATGTGCTCAAAACAGCCGGTGCGCTGAACGGCGCGTTCATTATGGTTTTGCTTTACGCGATTGCCAGAGTTTTTTTAAACAGAGGGATAAGTTTTTTGATTATCGCCTGGTACATTGTTTTAGGGGCGTTTAGTTTAAAGTTCTACAATTTTGTGCTGCCGTATGCATACGCTATGCCGTATTCGCTGAGCGCATTTTTGGTATCATTTTTGTGTTTGCTGCGGTATTTTAAGACGCCTGACAAAACCCGGCTGCTGCCGTTGGCCTGCCTGTTTGCAGGGATTTCCGTGACTAACAAATATGACTGCGTTGTTGCTTGTGCGGTTGTTTTGGCGGCGGTTTTTTATCAAAGAAAACTTGTCTGGCAGTGTGCGGCTGCGTTTTTGGCGGTGCCTGCGGTATCGTTTGGAATCTTGTTTTGGCAGGGGCTGACGTGGGCTAAGTTTTTGGAGTATTTGTATTATTTGAAACGGTACGTCTCGTCGCCCGCACTGCATTATTTCTTTGTGAACAAAGGCTCATTTTTTTCGTGGCAGAATTTGCTGGAGATATGCAAATCATTTGTCAAATACGGCGGGGTGTATTTTATAATTTTGGTTTACGGTTATTTTATACAAAAAACAATATGGCCTGTGCGTTCAAAAATTTTACTGGCGATGATGTTTGTGTCTGCCGTGCTGGCGTGTGTGAATAAAATTTTTACACCGTATTTTGAAAACCCTTTCAACTGGGTGCATTTGTTTGTTTGTTTGATTTTTGTGATTGTTTTAAAAGAAAAAGACAAATTATATTTGTTATTTTTGGCGGGCGTGATTGCCGTTTCNNGGCTCAAACCCTGATAATTATTATGCGGTGTGCTTTGCAGCCATCGCGATTGTTTCATTTTTTATCAATTATGTTCCGCAAAAATTCAAACGGTTTGATGCAAAATTATTAGAACGCGCGTTCGGGCTGCTGTTGACCGCGCTGGTTTTTTACTTTGGTATTTTAGGTTATCATATCACCGCACAATTGACCCGGCCCGTGGCTTTGGCGCCAAATAAAGTGTGGCAGCTGCAGATGGTTTATATTCCGGTTGTGAAAGATATAACAGGATTTATTGAAAAAAATGTAGGTGAAAATCAGACGGTTTCTATTTATCCGGAAGGTTATGTGTTCAATTTTTACAGCGGGCGCAAACCGGCCGGCGGGACGCTTTATAATTTGACGCTGCCTTATATTGAAACTTTCGGTGAAGAAAAAATTATAGAAGAACTTAAAAAACATCCTGCGGATTATCTTATTTTGGTGCATAATGATTTGTGGGGTTCGTATGGTACAAAAGGGTTTTGCGTGGATTACGCATTTGATGTTTGCAAGTA
>DBCX01000012.1 GCA_002293275.1 Cyanobacteria bacterium UBA947
GCCTCAACTTCTTCTATTTTTTCAACCTCAACGATTTCCGAAACAATCATCTTACCATTTTACCACGAATCCAAAAGTTTTTTTGGCGTTCTCTTCGCTTAAAAACATATCCCCGGCGCGCAGCTGCTCCGGCAATTCCTGCTCATAACCTAAACGAAACGCCCTCATCAGCTTGTTGAGCTCCTCTTTAAAAAACTGAAACCCCAGCTGTTCGTAGAACAGCGTTGGTGTCACCTGCCGGTTTTCGGTAAGATTTATCGCGTAGGCGGAAAGTTTTCCGCCAAAGCCTTTTTTGATGCTTTCTTCAACCGCATGTTTAACAAGCAGTGTCCCTATACCCTTATATGGCGAGGCTTTTACGCTGTTGTTATTTGTTCGCAGCACCTCAATTTTTAACACATTGTCTTTGCACCCATCCAGCAAAGTAATATTCCCTTGATCGTCANNACTCCGGCGTGTAAATATCAAAAATATCCCAGCACGCGCTTGCAGGACTTTTTGTTATGTAAACGTCAACCCCTTCACCGCTATCGCGCCGCCAAATCCGGCCTTTTCCAACCGTATTATTTTCAACAAAACTCTTGTCCGATAAACCTGTAAAACTTATTTTCATGTCGTTATAAAACCGCCTGATAAAAAAATTTGCTACGCAAGCAGATTTGATTGTTTTTTGTTATAACGCACGGACGAAACAAGCGACGCACCGATAAACACAAGCCCCGAGAGCCCCGTGACGACCTCGGGCACATGGTAGAATGTTGATACTATCAGCATCAAAGCGAGCATCCCAATCGCCCAGTGCGCACCGGTTTTCAGATACCGAAACCGTTTCAGCGTCCGTTTTTCAACAAGCATAACCGTCAGCGACCGCACAAACATCGCCCCGATTGCAAGCCCAATCGCGATTATTACAATATCCTTGCTAATCGCAAACGCGCCCAAAACCCCGTCAAGCGAGAACGACGCGTCAATCAGCTCCAAATACAAAAAACTTATACATCCGCCGGTTTTGACCGTATCACAAACGGCTTTGTCCTCAATTTTTTCAAGCCAGTTGGAAAGCCCGTCAATCACCAGATATGTGATAATCCCCGCCATCCCGGAGACCAAAATCGGCGCCGGTGCGTACTTTTGCACCAAAATCAGCAGCAAAAGCGAGATTATAACCTCAATCCCGCGGATACAATCCAAATGCGACATCGGAACCTCCACCGGCCGTATCCAGTGCACATCTTTTTCGCAATCAAAGAAATAGCTCAAAAACAGCATCAACAGGAACATACCGCCAAACGCGGCTATCGGCACGTGCGCCTGACCCAAATAATGTGCGTACCTGTCAACATCCGTCAGTGCCATTTTGCCGACATCCACCATATTTACACCTGCAAAAATCGCCACAATCGCGAGCGGGAACACAAACCGCATCCCAAAAACCGCTATCGCAATCCCCCACGTCAAAAACCGCTTGCGCCAAATCTCTGTCATGTGCTCCAATTTTGTTGCGTTAATAACCGCGTTCTCAAACGACAGACTGACCTCCAAAACGCCCAGCACAAACGCGATAAACACGCACATACGGCCGCTTCCGGGCAAAACGTGCTCACCCCAGAACCACGCACAAACCAAACCGATAACCGTTATGATATACGAGCCCTTAAAATAATTCGCCATAGATTTATTGTAACATAATATGTTATAATGTGTCTATGTTCAACGAACTGAAAGAAAAATTATCCGATTGCGAGGATGCGGCAAAAATTGAGCAGGCCTACGAGTTTGCCAAGCGGCTGCACGAGGGGCAGCTGCGCGTGTCGCAAGAGCCATACATTGTCCACCCGATTGAAGTCGCAAAAATTCTTGCCGATCTGAAAGTTGACACCAACACGCTGATTGCCGCGCTGCTCCACGATATTTTGGAGGACACCGACACAAAACCCGAGGAAATCAAGGAACTTTTTGGCGAAGACGTGATGAATCTTGTGCAGGGCGTGACAAAATTGAGCAAACTCCAATTCAAATCCAACGAGGAGCGCCAGGCCGAGAATTTTCGGCGGTTGTTTATCGCGATGGCAAACGATGTCCGCATCGTATTTTTAAAGCTTGCCGACCGGCTGCACAACATGCGCACACTGAATTTTATGGCAACGGAAAAACAGCAGAAAATTGCGCGCGAAACGCTTGATATCTTTGCCCCGCTCGCAAACCGGCTGGGTATCGGACGGGTCAAAGCCGAGCTTGAAGACCTTTCGCTGCGCTACCTTGAACCTGAAAAATATTTTGAAATCGCCCAGCTTGTGTCGCAAACCAAGCAGGAGCGGGAACTTACCGTGCAGCTGTTGATGGACCAAATCCAAAACGATGTGCAAAAAAACGGGATTAACGCGCGCATAACAGGCCGCGCAAAGCATTATTACAGTATTTACAGCAAAATGAAACGCCTGAACCTCGCGTTCCACGACCTTTACGACATAACGGCGGTGCGCATAATCGTTGACAACGAAAAAGAATGCTACGAGGTTTTAGGGCTTATTCACTCATCGTTTAAGCCGATACCGGGACGGTTCAAGGACTACATCGCGATGCCGAAGGGCAACATGTACCAATCATTGCACACATCGGTTATCGGGCCGCGCGCAAAACCGCTGGAAGTCCAAATCCGTACCGGCGAAATGCACGAAATCGCGGAATACGGGGTCGCAGCGCACTGGTGCTACAAAGAAAAAGGCTCGCAAAAAGTAACCGAGGACAAATTCTCGTTTATGCGAAAACTCGTTGAGTACGAGCAAGATGTCGCCGACGCCGAGGAATACGTCAACCAGGTCAAGCTGGATTTGTTCTCCGATCAGGTTTTTGCGTTCACCCCCGGCGGGGACGTGTTTGATTTGCCGGTGAACGCCACACCTGTTGACTTTGCATACCGTATCCACACGGATGTCGGCAACCGCACGGTCGGAGCGCTGATTAACGGGCGTATCGCGCAGCTTGATACCAAACTCAAAAACGGCGATATCGTTGAAATCCTGACCTCAAAACATCCCGCACCGCGCGTGGATTGGCTGAATTTTGTCATGACAAAGCAGGCCGCATCAAAAATCAAGCAGTGGTTCAAGAAAAACAACCGCGACGAAAATATTGAGGCCGGCAAATCCAACCTTGAACAAGAGCTTACAAAATCAGTGTTTGACGAAAATATGCGCAACGGTGAGCTTGAAAAAATCGCGCACCAGATGAATTATGTGAGCGTTGAGGACCTGTTTGCCGCGCTGGGTTACGGCGAAACAACCGTCAACAAGGTCGTCAATAAGCTCAAAAAACCGGAAGAAGCAAAGTTTGAAGAAACCATCACGCACGCCGTGCACAAACGCGACCGGACAAAAGATATTCTGGGGCTGGAAGGGATGATGTACTCAATTGCCAAATGCTGCTCACCGATTCCGGGTGAGCCGATAGTCGGTGTGGTCACCCGCTCAAAAGGCGTCAGCGTCCACCGGATAGACTGCACAACACTTGTAAACGTTGAGCCCGGGCGCATGATGGATATCAGCTGGGCCGGCAAAAACACAGATAAAACTTACACAACATCCATCCGTATTGAAACCGCTGAAAAAATCGGGCTTTTGAAAGATATTATATCAACCGTCGCCGATAACAAAATTAATATCCAGTACGCAAACGTCAAGTCCCGCGCCAACCTCGGGATTGTTGAGCTCGGGATTGAGCTTGATAACGTTGATACGCTCAAAAAAGTCATAAACAGTATCCAGTCAATCCCTGATGTGTTCAGCGTTAAGCGGATACAAACATCCACGTTCTCCCCATCCAAGAAGAAAAAGTAGCCTAATTTGCAATTTTTATTTTTGGGGTATAATAGGTGAGCGAATTAGATAACCGCAAAGTTAAAGGAAAAATAAAATATGTCAGTTCAAGACTGGTTTGAGAAACGAAAACAAGCACAGATAGAACGCCGCGATGCGGAAGAAAAATTTGAGATAGAAGGCAACCCCGATTTGTGGACAAAGTGTGTGCTTTGCGGCGCGCAGCTGCTCAAACAGGATATGGACAAAAACCTCTATGTCTGCCCGCAATGCAGCTATCATTTCAGAATAAACGCCAAAAAACGTATAGACCAACTGTTTGATACAGGGTCGTTTGAAGAACTTTTTGAAGGGGTAAAACCCGCTGACCCGTTGAAGTTCACGGACACGGAACCTTATGCATCGCGCACAAAAAAAGCCCACAAAAAAACAGGGCTCAACGATGCGGTGGTAACAGGTATCGGAAAGATTAACGGGCATAAAATCGCCGCTGCTATAATGGATTTTGATTACATGGGCGGCTCAATGGGCTCTGTCGTGGGCGAAAAAGTCACCCGCATAATTGAAAAAGCAATCGAGCTGCGTCTTCCGGTTCTGGCGATAACATCATCGGGCGGTGCGCGTATGCAAGAGTCCGCGTTGTCTTTGATGCAGATGGCAAAAACATCCTTGGCTGTTGCAAGACTTGATGAGGCCGGATTGTTGTATATCAACCTGCTTGCAGAACCCACATTTGGCGGCGTTACGGCAAGTTTCGGGATGCTCGGCGATATCATCATAGCAGAACAAGGCGCACGCATCGGGTTTGCAGGCCGCAGGGTCATTGAACAGACAATCAGGCAGAAACTACCGGCGGATTTTCAAACCGCTGAATATCTGCTAAAATATGGTCAAGTGGATATCGTCTCCGCAAGAAGTGATTTGCGCAACACATTAACACAAATATTAGAGGTGCATAAATAATGGCAGTTTTGGAATTTGAAAAGCCGATTCTGGAAATACAAGCAAAGATTGAGGAACTCAAAAAAATAAGTTTGGAGTCAGGCATGGATTTAAATAAAGAAATAGAAACGTTTGAACAGCAGGCGCAAGATTACAAAAAAGACCTGTATGCGAACCTGCAGCCCGCACAAAAACTGCAAATCGCGCGCCATCCCGAGCGCCCGAATTTTTTGGATTACGTGCAGCGCATAACGGATAATTTTATGGAGCTCCACGGCGACCGCGAGGGGATGGACGATCGCGCCATCATCGGCGGTATCGCAACAATTGACGGCCAGCCTGTCATGATTATGGGCACAATGAAGGGCAAATCAACCAAAGAGAATTTGGAATACAATTTTGGCATGCCCCAACCTCAGGGTTATCGCAAGGCGCTGCGTTTGATGAAACACGCAAGCAAGTTCAACATCCCGATTGTGACGCTTGTTGACACCCCCGGCGCATACCCCGGTATCAGCGCGGAAGAAACCAACCAAGGCGGTGCAATCGCTGTTAACCTGCGCGAGATGGGCAAACTTAACGTTCCGATTGTCACCATCATCACCGGTGAGGGCTGCTCGGGCGGCGCTTTAGGGCTTGCAGTATCCGATAAGGTTTTTCTGCTTGAACACGCTTATTACACGGTAATTTCACCGGAAGGCTGCGCATCAATCCTGTGGCGCGACGCATCAAAGGCCGAAGAGGCCGCAGACGCGCTCAAAATTACCGCGAAGGATTTGATGAAACTGCACATCGTTGACGGCGAAATCCAAGAACCTGTCGGCGGCGCACACACGGATTACGACGAGGTTTCATGCCGGATGAAAAAAGAAATCCTCAAATCTTTTAAAGAATTGAAAAAACTGTCGCCTGAACAGCTCAAACAAAAACGGTACGAAAAATTCCGTAAACTGGGGGCGTTCAACGAATGAGTACAGCGATTATTATCCCCGCACGCTACGGATCAAGCCGGCTGCAAGGCAAGCCGCTGATTGAGGTTAACAGCAAACCGATTATCCAATGGGTTTGGGAAAAGGCTGTCAAATCGCGGTTGGCGGACCGCGTCATTATCGCGACCGATAACGAAGAAATCTACAACTGCGCGCTGATGTTCGGTGCACAGGTGCAAATGACGTCAGACCACCACCAGTCGGGCTCAGACAGGATTGCGGAGGTTGTTGAGCGCAGCGCCGATATCAAATATATTGTCAATTTGCAAGGGGACGAGCCTTTGATAAAATCGGAGAGCATTGACGAAATCATCCGCATGCTCCACGAGGGGGCAGAAATTTCCACGCTTGTGCGCGTTTTGACCGACCCAAAAGATATTGACAACCCCAATATTGTGAAAGTTGTGCGCGATAACGAGGATTTTGGGCTGTATTTTTCACGCTCACGGATTCCGTATGAACGCAACGAAGGTCATATCAAGTATTACGGGCATCTGGGGATTTACGGATACACGCGTGATGCGCTTTTAAAGATGACACACCTTATGCCGTCGG
Organism: Cyanobacteria bacterium UBA947; assembly: GCA_002293275.1. Lineage (GTDB taxonomy): Bacteria > Cyanobacteriota > Vampirovibrionia > Gastranaerophilales > Gastranaerophilaceae > UBA947. Next base: position 6,302 of record DBCX01000012.1, read on the forward strand.
CTTTGGAGTTGACCGAAAGCCTTGAACAGCTGCGCGCGCTGCAGAACGGCATGCGGATTAAGACCGCGGAGGTTGACTTTACACCTGTCGGGATTGATACTGTTGAGGATTTGGAAGAGTTCCGGCGGATTGTCGCAAAATCATAAAAAATGCTTGCAATTTTGCTTTACTTCATGTAATATATTGTTATAAAACTTCAAGAAAATTAAAATTAAGAAAAAGGAAGAAATATTATGACCGAAAATCTCGAAGCACCTGCTGAAAACGAAGACCGTCAACGGATTTTGCTTGTTGATGATGAGGCAAGTATCAGACGAATCCTGGAAACCCGGCTTAAAATGGTTGGATATGACGTTTTCACGGCAGCGGACGGCGAGGAGGCAGTTAACGCGTTCAACAAACACAACCCTGACCTTGTTGTACTTGACGTTATGATGCCGAAGATGGACGGTTACGGTGTTACAAGAGAGATTCGCCGCACATCGGATGTGCCGATTATTATTTTGACGGCACTTGGTGATGTATCAGAGCGGATTACCGGTCTTGAACTTGGTGCGGATGATTATGTGATTAAACCGTTCAGCCCGAAAGAGCTTGAAGCGCGTGTGAAGGCGGTTCTTCGCCGGACAAACAACCGCGAGTCAACAGGCGGCGGTGCGGGCGGCAGCAAGGTTACAAAGAACGTTATCACAACGGGCAACATCAAGATTGACACGGCGCGCCGGCAGGTTTACCGCAAGAATGAGCGTATTCGGTTGACGGGTATGGAGTTTAGCTTGTTGGAATTGCTGGTGAACAACTCCGGTCAGGCGTTTTCACGTAACGAGATTTTACAGCATGTTTGGGCGTATCCGCCTGACCACAGGATTGATACGCGTGTTGTTGACGTTCACATTTCGCGTTTGCGTTCCAAGTTGGAAACCGACCCTGTGAACCCCGAGCTTATCCTTACCGCGCGCGGTATCGGGTATATGTTCCAGCGGATTTCGTAGGTCTCGGCGTTTCAGGCGCGGCGGCGGTAATCCAAAAAAAAATTGTGGCGGGTGTAGCCAAGTGGTTAAGGCCCCTGATTGTGGTTCAGGTATTCGTGGGTTCGATTCCCATCACTCGCCCCATTATTTCAGCAGCATGTACGGCTCGACGGAGAGCGCGTTTGCAAGTTTTAAAAGTGTGTCCAGGCTCGGTTTATTTTCGGCGCAATCACGGGTGTAACCGTAGGTCTTATGGCAGGTCTTATAGCAACAATACCTGTCGCACATTCAAGCGCCAAAAAAATCTTCAAGGCCGAAGATGTACTCTTTAAAGCACCTGCTGAACAAGAAGCGGCGTAGAAAATAACGTTTGAATAATACCCGGTGGCAAAAAATATTTTTTTATGTTTTTAAAATATTATGAGAATTTTAGGTGTCGCAAATCAATTGTCGTATTATCCGTCTTTCAAGTCGGATAATCGCACGTATCATTGGGGTGCGCTGCAATCTGAAAAATTTGAAAATCATCCCGTAGGAAATTTTCGCAAGGTTAGTGAAAACTTTTACAGAGGCGCCCAGCCCGGAATAGACGAAACCCGCGGCGGACTTGTCACATTAGAGAGCATCAAGCGCGATATAAAACTTTTGCGCGATGAATACGGTGTAGGCGTGATTTTAAACCTTCGCAACCTGCATGATAACAACACCGCGCACATAGAGCTTGAAAAACAGGCAATAAAAGAACTAAACGAAGAAGCGGCGTCAGGCAAAACCCCAAAACTTATCGGGTTAAACGTGTCTATGGACGCAAGCAGCTGGAACAATATTCCCGTAAAATCAGAGGATGTGGAAAAAATTCTGGGCTATTTTCAAGAGCACTCCGACAAGAAATTTTATGTGCACTGCCGCTCCGGAAACGACAGAACCGGCGTTGTAACAGCTTTATACAGAATATGGGCTCAGGACAAAAATGTCAAATTCAACGACATTCGTCAGGAAATGCTTGATTGCGGGCATGCGCGCGACTGGTACCCGGGGTTAATCCCTTCTTTGGCGGCTTGTATCAGGTATATGGCCACAAGCGGCAATTTCAGGCACCTTGAAAACGCAGACCAAAAACCCGATTTTCTTTGGGATTTTTACCAATCAAACAAGTCTGATATTAAAAAGATAGCATCTGCCTGCTAGTCCGGAATATTTGTGTATCCTGTTTTTAAGAAATGTTAAGTCTCAATTTTGATTTTATGCTACAATTTAATCATGATTAAATTGACAAAAATGCAGGGGCTTGGGAATGATTTTGTGATACTGGACGCGCCGCCGGCAGGTGCTGATTTGAGCGAGCTGGCAAAAAAGTTGTGCGACCGGCACTTTGGCGTCGGTGCGGACGGAATGATTATACCGCGCGCAGCAGGTGCTGCCGGTGTTGGCTTGCGAGAGCAAGACAAGCAGGGCAGCACAATTTCGCGCGGAGCAGCTGTTGATGCAGACATCAGCTGGTACTTCTACAACTCTGACGGGACAACCGCGCAGATGTGCGGTAACGGGATGCGCTGTTTTGCCAAGTATGTTTTTGACAAAGGGATTGTGGACAAAAAATCGTTCAGCGTTGCAACCGAGGCCGGTATAATTAAACCCGAAATCCTTGACAACGGGCTCGTACGGGTGAATATGGGCACACCCGTGTTGCAGGAAAAGACGACGGTGAACGGGTTTGAAGGCACCCCTGTTTCAATGGGCAACCCGCACTTTGTAATTTTCACGACCGACGACACTTTAGAGATGGCAAAAAAATACGGCCCCGAGCTTGAAAGCCACCCGTATTTCCCGCAAAAAACCAACGTGGAATTTGTCAAAATATTGAGCCGCACAGAAATTGAAATGTGCGTGTACGAGCGCGGTTGCGGGATTACGCTGGCGTGCGGCACGGGCGCGTGCGCATCTGCTGCAGCAGGGGTAACAAAAGGCCTCACAGACAACAACGTCACCGTACACCTGCTTGGCGGCGCAGCGCAGGTTGAATGGCCGCGAACCGGGGGCGATATTTTCCTCACCGGCCCGGCCGAGTACGTTTTTACCGCTAATTACGGATAAAGCCCTGCCCCTCATTTGCCCCTTGCAATGATTTTTGTTCATGATAAAATTTTCTTAAAAGGAGAAAAAATGAGAACATACGAACTTTTAACCGTGTTTAAACCGAACCTTGACCTTGAAGAGGTTGACAGTCAGGTTGACAAACTAAACGCTTTTATCAAAGACGCCGGCGGCAAAGTGGCTGATACCGAGAAAATTGGCAGAAAAAAACTTGCTTATGAAATAAAAAACTTCCGCGACGGATTTTTTATCAACACAACATTCAACATNNATTACTGAATTCAAGCGCCAATTGCGCCTTAACGAAAATATCTTGCGCGTGATGTTCCTTGAACAATCACAAGAAAAAAAGGTGTGTGCATGAGCGTAGCAAAGGCGATTGTAACAGGCACAGTCTACCGCGCACCGGAAAAACGGTTTACGCAAAACAGCGTTGCGGTCTCTGATTTTGTGCTTGACATCGGCGATAACACACTTGTTCGTGTGGTGTCAACACGTCAATTTCTTGACGATGTTGTTGATTCAACCTTAAAAGGCGACCAGCTGCTTGTTGAAGGCAGACTGCAAGTCACCACCGTCAAAACCGATGACGGCGGCGAGAAAAAAGTGTTTGAAATCAACGCGAACTCAATAGAAAAAATGGGCGCGGCAGGTTCAGCATCAGCCGGCTCAAAAAGCTCAAAATCAAAATTCGGCACCGAAGAAATAGTTAAGTTTGAATCCGACGACTTCTCCAACGAGCTCATCGGCGAGGACGAAATCCCGTTCTAGGGGTAAAGGGGCAAAGGGACAAGGGATTAACGGAGGCAGCCGGCCTTCAAGACCAAAAAAATTAACAAGAAAAGGAAATATAAAATGGCAAAACCAAGTAAAGAAGACCTCAAAAAGAAAAAGACCTGCGGGCTTTGTGCGGACAAAGTGACCGGGCTGGATTACAAAGACGGCTCAAAGCTGCGCCGTTACCTGACTGAAGCCGGCAAAATCATCCCGCGCCGCGTGACCGGAAGCTGCGCTAAACACCAGCGTATGGTTGCCGTGGCTGTAAAACGCGCACGCGAGGCAGCGATTTTACCTTATGTCTTTGATTAGAAACACAAAAAACACGGAAAAAGTAATCGGCATCCCTCGGGCGATGTCGTTTTATCATGATTGGGCGTTCTATTACGGGTTTTTCAACGATCTGGGGGTTAAGATTGTGTTGTCGGATTCAACGACAAAGCAAACCCTGTCTGACGGCTGCGCGCTCGTTGTTTCGGAAACATGCCTGCCGATAAAAATTTACATGGGCCACATCGTAAACCTGCTGGGTAAAGGCGTTGACAAGATTTTGGTGCCGTCGCTGCAATCAATCGGACCGAAAATTTACAACTGTTCAAAAATCCGCGGGCTGCCGGATTTGGTCAGAAATGTTGTAAAACGCGACTTTACGATGGTTGAGGCGGTTCTGGATAAATCCGAGAAAAATCAAGGGTTCTACGAATACCTTGGTGAAATCGCGAAATATTACGGGATAAAAAACGCCGCACGGGTGAAAAAGGCGTCAAAAGCGGGCTGGCGGGTTTATAATAATTTTCTCATGATGACAAAATCCGGGATGCGATACGAGGATGCGATGAATTATGCGCTTTCCGGCAAGGTGTTCATCCAGGATCGGACAAAAGAATATCCGATTTCGGTCGCGGTTATCTCGCACGGGTACAACATTTACGACGAGCGTGCGTCTATGAAGGTTTTTGACAAACTGGAAGCGATGAATGCGCGTGTGTTTACGGCACTGCAGCTGTCCGGTGAACAGATGCAAGACGGCTTGAAGGCGCTCGGTCAAGGGCTTTACTGGGCAAATGAGTGCGAAATGTCCGGTGCCGCAGGGTTTTACCTGAAAGACACCCGCGTTGACGGGATTATTACGATAAGCGCGTTTGGCTGCGGGCCGGATTCGCTGATGATTGAGCGCATGAGCCGAAAATCAAAGCGGTTTGGCAAACCGATGCTGAACCTTACAATTGACGAGCAAACAGGCGAGGCGGGATTCATCACGCGGCTGGAGGCCTTCGTTGATATGCTTTACCGCCAAAAACGCAACAAAATAACCGATACCGGCTCAAATTCCGGCGAGCTCGCAGGCCAGCGCGTCCGCTTTGAAAATCTCGTCCAGTGACGGGTTTTGCACCGGTTGGATTTCGCGCAGCACATTGCGCGTAATTTTATAAATGTCGCCGAGTTTAATTTTGCCTTCCAAAAAGGCAAAGACTGCTTTTTCGTTGGCGGCATTAAGTATCGCGGGCGCTGTCCCGCCTGTTTTCCCGGCCTCAATCGCCAGCGCAAGGCACGGAAACTGTTCAAAATCAGGGGTTTCAAAATCAAGCCGCGCGATGTCAGCAAAACTGAACGATTTTGATTTGATACCGGATAACCGCTGCGGATAGGTCAGCGCGTACTGGATGGGAATGTGCATGCTCGGCAGCCCCAGCTGCGCAATCACGGACCCGTCCTCGTATTCCACAGCCGAGTGCACAATACTTTGCGGATGGATGACAACCTCAATATCATCGTAGTCAAACCCAAAAAGGTGGTGTGCCTCAATGATTTCTAAGCCTTTATTCATAAGCGTCGCAGAGTCCACCGTGATTTTTTTGCCCATATTCCATCTGGGGTGCGCAAGGGTTTCCTCAACTGTCGCGTTTTCCATTTGACCCTTTTGCCCCATTTGCCCCCGTAAAAACGGGCCGCCGGAGGCGGTTATGATAAGTTTTGCCGCATCTTGCAGCCCGCACTGGTGGATTGCGCTGTGTTCGCTGTCAACAGGCAGAATGTTCACGTTGTTTGCGCGTGCGGCGTTCATAACGACTTCGCCCGCCATAACAAGCGTTTCCTTGTTCGCAAGCGCGATGTCAATCCCGTTTTCAATCGCGGTCAGCGTCGGTCTTAAACCAACACGCCCCGAACACGCGACAAGAATCAAATCATTTTCCTTATCGTTTGCGATGTGTTCCAATTCATCTTGCCCTTGACAAACATAGCGCGGTTTGAATTTTTTGGCCTGCGATTGCAAAAGCTCAGTGTTCGTGCCGCCGGCCAGCGCAATTAGCTCAAACTCGCCCGGCAGCTGCTCAATAACTTCCAGCGCCTGCGTCCCGATTGAGCCCGTTGAACCGATTATGCTAATTTTTTTCTTCATGATAAAATTATATTACAAAGGGGGCGTAATGTTAACAGGGCCGTTTTTAGACAGAAATTGGATGGGACAAAATGCCGATTTTGCATCGGCAGATATTGTGATGCTTGGGCTGCCGTTTGACGGCACCGTGTCAAATCGCGCCGGCGCACGGTTTGCGCCCGAACAAATCCGGCTTGCAAGCTGGGGGCTTGAAGACTACTCCCCGCGGTTCAACAAACACTTGCAGGATGTGAATTTCCACGATGCAGGCGATTTGGAGCTGCCGCTTGGCAACACTTACCGCTCGCTTGATATAATTGAAGAAAACGTCCGCCAGATATATCAGGCCGGCAAACGGTTTTTTGGCGTCGGCGGCGAGCATTTGGTGACCTTGCCGGCTGTAAAGGCCGCTGCCGCTGCGTTTCCTGACCTTGCGGTTGTGCATTTTGACGCGCACACCGACCTGCGCGAACAATACCTGGGCGAAGAAATGTCGCACTCTGCGGTTATCCGCCACATCAGCAAATTTGTCAAAGATATCCGCCAAATCGGCATCCGCTCGGGCACAAAAGAGGAGTTTGATTTCATAAAAACCCGCGGTATGGACGCAAGCATTAATGACTTGAAAGATACAAAAATCTTTGTCACGGTTGATCTTGACGTGCTTGACCCGTCTGTAATGCCCGGCACAGGCACACCCGAGGCCGGCGGCATGGACTTTAACACCCTCATTGACTGGTTTGAAAAGCTAAAAGATTTTGATATAATCGGCGCAGATGTTGTTGAGCTCTCACCGGATTACGACCCGTCAGGTGTTTCAACCGCCGTCGCCGCAAAAGTTATACGCGAGCTGTTGATGGTATGCTAGATAGAATTGAGTTTTTAAAAAATGAAATAAATCGCCACAATCATCTTTATTATGTGGAGGATAACCCTGTTATCAGCGACTTTGAGTACGATAAAATGTTTGCCGAACTAAAAGAGCTTGAGTCACAAAGCCTTTTTGGTCCGACACCGGACTCACCAACCCGGCGGGTTGGCGGCATAAGCGAAAAATTCCTGCCGCACACCCACAAACACCGGCTCTACAGCCTTGATAACACCTACCACTTTGAAGAATTAGAAAAGTGGTACGAAAAAATCGCCGCCGAATACGGCGTTGACACCGAAATCGTGTGCGAGCTGAAAATTGACGGGCTGGCGATGGCGCTGACCTATGAAAACGGCATCTTCACGCGCGGTGTGACCCGCGGCGACGGCACAACGGGCGAAGATATAACCAACAACCTTAAAACTATCAAGGCAATCCCTTTAAGGTTGTTTGAAACCGCCGACATTGAGGTGCGCGGCGAGGTCTTTATGCCAATCTCGTCGTTTGAAAAATTGAACGAAAAAAATATTGCCGCAGGCGAAAAACCCTTCGCCAACCCGCGTAACGCCGCATCAGGCTCGGTGCGCCAGCTTGACAGCACAATCACCGCCTCGCGCGATTTGTCAATATTCATTTACGGCGCGGTGTTTGAAGGCGGCAGCCAGCCGCCAACCCACTACGAAACCCTTATGCAGCTTAAAAAACTCGGGTTTAAGGTCAACCCGAACGTAAAACTTTGCAAAAATATGACAGAGGCCATTGAGTTTTGCAAAGAATGGGAGCAAAAACGCGCTGTACTGGACTATGCAACAGACGGCGTTGTGATAAAAGTCAATAATATCGCATATCAAGAGGATTTGGGGTTCACCTCGCGCGCACCAAAGTGGGCGACTGCGTTCAAATTCCCCGAGGAAGAAGCGACAACAACCCTGCTTGATATTGAAATCGGGGTTGGCAAAACAGGCGCTGTGACGCCCGTTGCGATTTTGGAGCCCGTATTGGTCGCAGGCAGCACGGTATCACGCGCGAGTTTGTACAATTTTGATGAGATAAAACGGTTAGATGTGCGCATAGGCGACACCGTGATGATTAAAAAGGCCGCCGAAATCATCCCGAAAGTCCTAAAAGTCGTTGATGACGGCGCGCACGATACGCGCGCAGTCTACCAAATCCCTGCAACATGCCCGTGCGGCGGCGCAATCGTGCCACGCGAGGGCGAAGTTAACCTGTATTGCCAGAACCCAAACTGCGCCGACCAGATGAAGGCCAAAATTGAGTTTTGGGTGGGCAAAGACGCGATGGATATTGATTTTGTCGGGCCGTCTGTCATCAAACAGCTTTATGACAGGGGATTTATCACCGACGCCGCTGATCTCTACACGTTGACCCGTCAGGATTTGATGCAGCTTGACCTGATTAAAGAAAAATCAGCCGAAAATATCTTCACCGCAATCCAACAGAGCAAAACACGGCCGCTTAACAGGCTTTTGACGGCGCTTTCTGTCCCGAACGTCGGCAAGGAGACAGCGGAGATTCTGGCGGGCGAATTCGGCACGCTGGACGCCTTAGGGCAGGCATCTGTTGAGACTCTCGCGCAAATTAACGGGATTGGGACTGTCATGGCGCAGGGAATTTACGATTTTTTCCGGAACAATACTGAATTTTTGGCGAAACTAAAGGCCGCAGGAGTAGAGCCCGCACCGTTTGAGACAGCAGTATCTGACGAACTTAAAGGCCGGTCCTTTGTTTTAACCGGAACGTTACAAAATATGACGCGCGATGAGGCCTCGCAAAAAATTAAACAAAAGGGCGGAAGAACCGCATCCAGCGTGTCTTCCAACACAAATTATCTGGTCGTCGGAGAAAACCCCGGCTCAAAATTAGAGAAAGCTCAGAAATTAGGTGTTATAATATTAACAGAGGAACAGTTTACGGAGTTTATAAAATGAAAAGAGAACGAGGAACAATTATACAGATTTGCGGGATGCGCGGCGTGTTGTTCACAATTTTTGCGGTTGCGTGCCTTGCGGCGGGATTTATTGTGTTTCCTGCGGTTGTTCTCAAAACTGCGTGGAACTATTTTGAGTTTCTGCCTGTGATAAGCATTTATCAAGGCGTGCTTTTGTGGGCGATTGTGGCGATTGCGCTGTATATGGCGAACAATAACGTTGTTTCAATGCGGTCCGGCAGCAGAATCACTGATGACGAGCTCAAACAGATGATTGAAAACATTAAAATCCAAAACAAAAAATAAAGGGAGCTTTACGCCCCCGTTGGAATTAAGAATAGCTGGAAGTATGAAAAAGATTTAATTATATTAAACTGTACTTCGGGTGTTTTTACAATTACCCATGTGCCCTATATAAAATGTATTTTGATATAAAAGAAATAATTTTTAAATTACCCATGTGGGTAATTGACTTTTTGTTGCGTTTTTAGCCCAATAAGTGTATATTGGGCACTTTATAGGAAAACCCTTGCACACTGGGACTTTCGGGCATCTTAATAAAAATTTACATGGGGGGTTGACAAATAAAGATTTATGGTTTACACTGATGNNTGATGATGTCAGGTAAAGTGTTAAAGTAACACTTAATAAGAGGAAGGCCTGGCGAAAGAAGGAAACATGATTACATTAAATCCCGTAAAACTAAATAACAACATTACATTTACAAACGAACCTAAGACAAACAACACGAGCACCGCTATCTTGTCGCTACAATCCCCCAGCGCAAAACTAGGATTCCAAAAAGACTACACGGTCGCAAAAAGTGCGGACGCGGTTCAACAACTTAATCCTTTCAAAGCGGTTGGCTACAAATTCATCAAGACTTACAACGAATTGACAACCGATAGCAAGGATAAACACTACCCCCACATATCGTTTATGGCGTAGAGATTGCTTAGCATTTTAAAAAGGGCGGTGTCAAAACCGCCTTTTGTTTTTTTTAGCGCCTATATATTTGCGCCGCCGGCGTTCATCTTGTCAAACGCCTGTTTTGTCCCGTCCTGCGCCTTGGCGTACTCATACGCCCAGTCTGATGCCTCACGGTCGCGCGCAACCGCCTCTTTTAACCCCGCAATCTTGCTCAGCGGCATCCGCTCAACGTTTCTTGTCCGCATAGACTTTTTAAAAAGCTGCTGCGATTCCCAGTCAAACCCCGGCATCCCCTTTTGCATGGAATACCATTTGTAAAACTGGTGGATAAGCCCGAGCCGGCTGACCTCACCTGTTCTCAGCACAAAAATCGGCTCTCCGTCGCGCCCTGAGGCCAAAGCCGCCAAAAACCGCTTAAACCCGCGCTGCTGCACGATTAAACCCTCTTCTTCATCCAACAACCGCAAAACAATGGGCGCACGCTTAAATCTTACAACCGGCGTACCCTTGGATTCAATATACGCAAGCAATTGCTCGTTATCGTGCGTGGCAACAATCTGCGCAATCTCGGCTTTTATCTGCGCCGCAAGCTCCTGCAGCTGCGCGCTGAACTCAACATGCGTGTTTTTGTCCATAATAATTTTTTTCTTCACCATATTAAAAGTATAACATGGAGGGGTTCATTTTGCCTAATTTTGTATTAATATAGGAGTATGAAGTACAAAGATTATTATGAGATTCTTGGCGTAAAACGCGGCGCAACCGATGCGGAGGTAAAAAGCGCATACCGCAGGCTTGCACGCAAATACCACCCTGACGTGAACAAAAGCGCGGACGCCGAAGGCAAATTCAAGGACCTGAACGAGGCCTATGAGGTGCTCGGCGACAAAGAAAAACGTGCGCGCTACGACAGCCTCGGCGCAAACTGGCAAGGCGGTGCGGATTACACGCCGCCGCCCGGATTTGAGCAATACGGGTTTGGCGGCGGACACCAGGGCGGCTACCAGCAGTTTGAGTTCGGCGATATGGGTGATTTTTCCGACTTTTTCGGCTCGCTTTTCGGCGATATGATGGGCGGGGGTAAATTTTCCGGGCAGACCGCGGGATTTAGCGATTTTGGCGGCGGCGGGTTTTCACAATCGCGAAGTCAACGACCGCAGCAGCGTCAAAAAGTCGATTGCGATGTGTCAAAAGAGCTTGCCATAACGCCTGCGCAGGCGGTTCTCGGCGTAAAAAAGAAAATCCAGACCGATCACGGCTCAATCACGGTTTCTATCCCGCCAAAAACGTCCAGCGGACAGGTTCTGCGCCTGAAAAAACTCGGAAAACCAAGCGCTGCCGGCGGCTGCGGCAATCTGAACATAACAATTAAAATCGCAGTGCCAAAACACATATCCGACGAGCAGATCAAGCTCTACGAAAAAATCCGCGAACTCGGCGGCTAAATAATGTAGAAAAGCCCCTTTCGGGGCTTTTTTTAAATAAATATTCCGNNGCACAGCCGGCGGGCAGCCTTACAGTATTGGGATATCCAGTTCCCAGTTGTTTTCCATACACAGCCTTTCAAACATTGCTTTTTGCACAACACTCAATATTTACATATCGTTACAATGAGTCTTCGTCAGGTTCTTCCTCATCGGGCAGGGAATAATCCTCTGTTCTGATTGAATCCCGCACGGAACCGAGCGCCTTGTCCTTGAATTTTTTCACCTGACGGCTGAGCTTATCTGCAAGCAGATCAATACTTTCGTACATTGTATCGCCTTGCTCTTTGCAGTGGATAAGCCCTGCATTAGTCTTGCACGAAACCTCCGCGATAAATTTGCCCGATGCCGCAGGGTTTTTTATAACCGACAAAACCACGTCAATCGCGGTGATTTGGTCGTAGTGGGTTGTCACCTTGCCAATTTTTTCTTTGACATAAGCCTTTATCGCATCTGTAATCTCTAAATTACGGCCGTTTACGTGTAAGTGCATAAAAATAACCTCCTATTTACGGGCATTGTACCATAAATAATGTCTGCGCGCTAGTCCTCGGTGACTAATTGCTGCAACTCAACATCCGGTGCGCCAATCACCCGGACAAGCTCAAGCACTGACGCCTTCATCTGGCATTTTTGCGATGAGCCGCTGAAAAAATCTTTATAAAAGCATCCCTCACAATTGCATCCGCGTTTGTAACATTCAAGCGCCGTTGGTGTCCAACGTCTGACAGCTATTGCGCGTCCCATATCCCTGCTTCTAAACAATTACATTTTCTCCGATTATTGTCCGCAACACACATTTGACGCGCATCACAAGACACACATCAGCATATTGCCCCCATTTGTAGCGCGTTAGCGCCGCTTACTCTATTATGACAAATCCGAAAAATTTTGCAATAGCCCGACATGCATTTATTAAAATTTGTAACATACCCTCAAAACCAGCTCGCAGTACGGGTTTAAAAAAACGGTGCCGCCGTATAACATGCTATATCATGCCAAACAGCCAACCGGCACATGAAATCATGCTCGGTGCATGCTTTTGACATGATTTCGGTATCGCCCCAAAGCATTAAGTTTTGTAACGAAACAAGCATGGAGCATGCTTTTTACAGGTGGATTTCTATTTCGAATGACCTGTTCCAGGGGAAACTGTATTGTGCCTGCACACCCAAACGCTGCATAAAATCTTCCATCGTACCGTGCCCTTGCCGCACGTTTGCCTGATAAGCCCAATCGTCCAAAAGCCGCACGGTCTGCAAGCGCTTGAACGCCTTGTCATTATAATTTGCTGCCGCCCTGAACTTGACCGCCGCAGCGCAAATCACGCTGCCAAGCGTGTTTGCAGATGTATTCCAGCCCGTGTAACCGTAAAAGTTGCTATCAAATCCCGCCGCCAGCAACTGTTCCACAAACGCGTTGTCCGCGCCGTTTGCAAACCGCACGTCCGCTATCGCGTAGGGGCTGCCGGGCTTTTGCCACACACCCGAGAACGGCTGCGTGTCCACCCCCATAACGATTTCACCCTGGTGGTGGACAAAATTATTCACATACAATATTAAATCTGCCTCGTCATCGCTGACCTGACAGCCGGCCAGCTCTATCTGAGCGCGCACCGATGTTTCAATTGAAATGTCCTCATAGTTTGAGATAAGATGCGTCCATCGCGGCTCCGAAAACACGGGTTTAATTTTCATGCCCGTGTTCAACGCGCGCGCCAGCAGCGCAAGCGGCATCTCGTCGGCGCCTGTTTTGACTGTCGCGCCCATTTCCTCCAATTGCCGCGCCTCGTCAACATTGAACCCTTTGGGTGCACAATCATCTTTTGCAAAAACAAGCGTTTTGAAATCCCAATCCAGATAAAGTTTATTTATCTCAAAGTTGCGTTTTCGCGTTGCAAGGTAATCATCCAAAATTTCCGCCGGAATGTCGTGCTGCCCGCGGTTGTAAGAATAATCAAAAATCTTTTTGCCCCAGATGTCCCAGTATTCTTTTTCCTCCTCGTTGATATTGTTGTTGGAGATACGCATTATGCTTGAAAAAGCGTGGGTATTTTCCGGCAGCACGCGGCGCAGCCGCTGCAATCGCGCGCTGATTTGCTCAAAGCTCTCCTTGCTGCGCCGGGACGAAATCAACCCGCCGTACGCAATCGTATCTAACGCAATAACGCATGCATCGGCTTGCGGCAGCGCACTTAACCAGTCCAAAATCTTTTCGGTATCGGCTGCACGGTTCAGGTTACCCAGCCATTGCCGCGGCGGCATCAGCAGCTCAATCGAATCGTCAACCCGGCAAATTTGCTCCGGCAGCGTATAACAAACCGGTCTGTCATCTATCGGTATGAAAACTATCTTCATTTTGCTATTATATCACACGACGCGGTGTTTGTTGCCGCCTGTTATGTAATCCATTATCCCGGCAAATGTTTCTTTCAGGATAAAATCAATTGAATCCTGCGTTTCGTAGGCGATGTGCGGGGTTATGATAACGTTTTCAAGCTTGACGAGTTTGCGCGCGGTTTCAACCTCCTTGACGCAGCTGTGCGACGGTGAAATGGTCTCAATCTCTTTGTTTCCGTTTTTTGCCAGCTGACGGCAGGCAAAGTTGTAATGCTCGCAGGGCAAAACATCAAGCGCGGCGCCTTTTACGTGACCATTTTTCAGCGCATCGTACAAATCCATTGTATTCACCAGCTCCCCGCGCGATGTGTTAATCAAATATCCGTGCATCATATCAAACTCGCGTTTGGAGAACATGTGCAGGTTATCGCCGGTGTATGGCAGGTGCAGCGTGATAATATCGGACTTTTTAATCAGGCTTGTCAAATCGGTGTACTTTATTTTCAACTCTTTTTTGGGATTGATATCAAAGGCGAAAACCTCCATCCCGAAAGATTTGGCGACCTTTGCGACCACAGCGCCGGTGGCGCCTGTCCCGACAATCCCGACGGACATCTTGCTCAAATCACGGCCGACAAACTCGCGGCAGACCCTGTCCTCAGGTTCGGTCCTGTTATACGCGGCAGCGGCCGGAATCTGCCGCACAAGCGCTATCATCAACCCGATTGTATACTGCGAAACGCTCGTTGAACCGTAGTTTTCCACATTCAAGACCGCAATATTACGTTTTTGGCACGCACGCAGATTAATGTGGTCAACCCCCGTTGAGCGCGTTGACACAATCCGCAGGTTCTTAAAATGCTCCAAAACCTCGAACGTGATTGCCGAATCAATAAAAACGCTTATCGCCTGCACGCTGTCTGCGATGTCTTGAGGAATATTTTTGACCGTCTTGTCGTTCAAGCTTCCCTTGATAAAAGTTATATCAAAGCTTTTCATATCGTGATGCTGAAAATACTCGGTCTCCGAGTCGCGAAAATCAAACACTATCGTTTTTATAGCCATATCCCAGATATTATCACACAAAGGTTCAAAAAAAAATCTATACTTTCGGGCAATGAAAGAGGATAGAAAAAGAATTATTATGGTTATGTAAGGTCAAGCCTCCCGGAATTAAGAAAAAGAATACACGAAAAAGCAGGCTCAATCATCCGTGATTTCTTCGGGCGTACAAAACAAAAGAGCGCTTTTTCACAACGGCAGCAAGTGCTGCCCGCAACGGCAGGGTTGTGTACGTTTGGAAAACCCCGCCGGTTATAAAACGCATCGTGAAGATCGGTGCGTTTTTTTCGTGCACGCGCCGGCGGCGCACGAGATTTTTATGCTATACTTTTAGACATGATTAAAGCGCCGATAGTTGAAGCCCTGCAAAACGCCTGCGACAACCCGACCTACCACTTTCACATACCGGGTCACGCAAGAGGCGGCTGCGTACTGGAAGAATTCCGCTCGCTTGTGGGTGATAAGGTTTTGTGCGTTGATACAACGGACGAATTTGACAACCTTGGCACGCTGCACCCGGCAACAGGCCCTATTAAAGAGGCGCAGGAACTCGCGGCCGCGGCATTCGGGGCGAAACGGACTTTCTTTTTGCTCAACGGCTCAACCGCCGGCAACCTCGCGTTCGGGATGGGTTTGACGCACCGCGGACAAAAGATTATTGTCAACCGAAACTGCCACCGCTCAATTGTAACCGGCTTAATAATTTCCGGCGCGCAGCCTCTGTGGCTTACACCGAACCGGCTTGAAGAATGGGGTCTGTGGGGCAGCGTTGACGCGCAGCAGGTTGAACAAATGCTCAAAGCCAACGATGATGTGGGTTTGGTATGGATAACCAACCCGACCTACGAGGGCGTGATGTCTGATATCGGCGCGATTTCAAAGGTTTGCAAAAAATATAACGTACCGCTTGTTGTGGACGAGGCACACGCGTGCCTGTGGTATTTCAGTGACGAGCTGCCTGCGGGCGCGCTTGAACTCGGTGCGGACGCGGTTTTGCACTCTCTGCACAAAACGGGCGGCTCAATGAGCCAGAGCTCTATGATGCACATTTCGCACAACTCCAAGATTGATGTCAGCGCCGTTGAAAAAGCCCTGAAACTTGTGCAGACAACCAGCCCGTCATTGCTATTGCTGGCAAGTTTGGACGCTGCGCGCGCAAATTTGCAATCGCCATGCGGCCGTGAACATTTGCAGGCCGCGATTGACAGCGCAAAGTACCTGCGTGCAGAGATTGACAAGATGAAACACATCCGCCACCTGCACTCTGAACAAACCGACATCACCAAAATCTTTATCAAGGCCGAGGGTCTGTCGGGCGTGCAATTGGAAAGTATTTTGGAGATTGATTTTGGCATAGAGGTGGAAAGCGCTTTTGACAAGGGGCTTTTACTTTTGTCAAACATCGGAAACTCGCGTACTGATATGGAATATCTGGTTAGCGCGCTGAAAAAAATTGACAAAACGAAATATAAGGATATTGCCGAGGAAAAGCGGTTTATGCCGATGCTGGAACCGGTTGTGAAGATGGGAATGCGCGAGGCGTTCTTTGCGCCAAAAGAAACCGTTGCGAAAACGGATGCTGTTGGGCGTATTGCAGCCGAGGTGCTGGCTGATTGCCCGCCGGGGATTGCGATTTTACTGCCGGGCGAGCTTATCACAGAGGCGCATATGCCATACCTTGCCGATTACGGGTTTGTTGATGTCGTCCGGCTGAGCCGGTCCTAGATATTGGGTGTTTGGTACAATTCTGCGATGCTTGTATTATTTTTGTGTTTGTGTGACAATAGTTTCAAGGTTACTTAACACAAAGGAGAAATATCATGACAGCATTTATCGAGGACATCGTAGCAAGACAGATTTTGGACTCACGCGGCAACCCGACGGTTGAAGTAGACGTGACACTCACCGGCGGCGTTGTAGGGCGTGCAGCGGTTCCGTCCGGCGCATCAACAGGGATTTTTGAGGCCCTTGAACTTCGCGACGGTGACAAATCAAAATACCTCGGCAAAGGCGTCTTAAAAGCGGTTGAAAACGTAAACAACGTTATCGCACCCGAGCTTATCGGCGAAAACGCGTCAAACCAAGAGGCGATTGACAAGCTGATGATAGAGCTTGACGGCACCGAAAACAAATCAAAACTCGGCGCAAACGCAATCCTTGGCGTATCGCTTGCTATTGCGAAAGCTGCATCACTTGCGTACGAAATGCCGCTTTACCGCTACCTTGGCGGGATTAACGCCTGCACACTGCCTGTTCCTATGATGAACATTATTAACGGCGGCGCGCACGCAGACAACAACATTGATTTTCAAGAGTTTATGATTGCACCGGTCGGCGCAACTTCGTTCCAGGAGGCAATCAGAATGGGTGCGGAAGTTTTTCACAACCTGAAAACTATCCTGCACTCCCGCGGCTTGGCGACTTCCGTGGGTGACGAAGGCGGGTTTGCACCAAACCTTGAATCAAACGAAGAAGGCTGCAAAGTCATTTTAGAGGCAATCGACCGCGCAGGCTACACGACTGACCAAATCAAGATTTGTCTTGATGTTGCATCGTCCGAGTTCTACAAAGACGGCAAATACACGCTTTCAGGCGAAAACAAGGTGCTTGACAACGCGCAGATGGCCGAGTTTTTAACCGAGTGGGCTAACAAATACCCGATTATCTCTATTGAAGACGGTATGGCAGAGCAAGACTGGGAAGGCTGGTCAATGCTGACCGAGAAAGTTGGCGACAGATGCCAGCTTGTGGGCGATGATTTGTTCGTTACCAACACACGCCGGCTGGCAGAAGGCATCCGCCGCGGTGTGGCAAACAGTATTCTTATCAAAGTTAACCAGATTGGGTCGCTTTCTGAGACGCTTGATGCGATTTCTATGGCGAAATCAGCGGGTTACACGAGCATTTCTTCGCACCGTTCCGGTGAAACAGAAGACACGTTTATCGCTGATTTGGCGGTTGCGACAAACTGCGGCCAGATTAAGACCGGTTCTGCGTCACGATCAGATAGAATCGCGAAATACAACCAGTTGATTCGTATTGAGCAGCAGCTTGGTTCTGCGGCGAGATACCCGGGACTTTCCGCGTTCAACGGCCAAAAATGCGACAGCATTTTGACCTGCTGCGGCTAGATTGTTCAACGGGCCTTGACAGCTCAAAGTGATATACAATAAACCTCCGTACGACTCAACGACCGCGGGGGTTTATTAATAATTGATACTCAGCATAACTGAAAAAGCGCTAGTTATTATTTTGTTGATAATAGTAGCTCTGCGAATCAAACCATAGGGGCTTTTAATGGGGCAAGCAGTAACTTGTCCCGCCCTTTATATTCTCATTATAAACTAAATTTTTCAAATTTCAAGCCTTATTTTTAATCTTTGCGCGGAAGTTTTTTAAGGACAATACGATTGTTTTCAAGTTCAAGACCCAACTTGTCCAACACGGGATTTATGCCAAGCGCATTAAGTATTGCTTTTGGCAATGTCACGCCCCAACTATTCGTGCCAATTTGAATAATTTTCTTTTCTATCATGTCTGCTATTATACCACCTTGCATATTGACATTTGTTCTGTATAATGTTATTATAATTTACAGGATAAGGAGGAAAAATGATAACCGAAGACGAACTTGACCAGATTGAAGACGCCGCATACAAAATCCTATGCCTTGTAAGGACACTGGTTTGCCTGAACGAAGACACAGGCGATACCCACACAATTGACTGCAACCGCACAATCCTGGACTACATTTTGCCGGAAATTCAAAAAATTACCGATATCTTCTAATTACTGCTGTTTTGAGCTTTTGTATTTGTAGCTTAGCATGCTGTACGCGCCGGGGTCAGACGAGGACTCGCTGCCGTAAAACACCGACATATTAGACGCCTGCTTGTGTGCAAACTCATCTATTTTTTCCTGTTTGGCCGAGTTTACGCTGAACGCCGAAATCTCCGCCGAGGTCAAACGGCCGTCTTTGTTTGTGTCCATCTCGTCAAAGTATTTTAAAATCATATCCATTGTTGAATTTGACAGCCCGCTCGCACCGGACGAGTACAACTCTGTCAGTTCATCTTTGGTCAAGCCGGCTTTGGACATAACAGCCGTAATTTTGTCCATCTCGTCGGCAGAAATTATTCCGTCCGCGTTTTTGTCAACAGAGTTAAAATTCTTTTGAAGATACGCGGCAAACCCCTGGTTTACCATGTGCGCCTTTTCTTCGTCGCCCATAAGTTCTGTTATACCGTCGTAGGTCACCTTGTTGTCCGTCATCTCGGATTGAAAATATTTGTACGTACTATTCAGGCCCGACATAATACCGGATAATATATTGCTCATAAAGCACCTCCATAATATCATATTAATGTTTTTTGCAGAAAAATCAATGGTATAAAAAGATGATTTATTCGGTTTTTTCCAGCACCTCGGAAAAGGGTATTATAGGCTCCATTTTGTAACCGCATTCATCGCAAAGGCTTCCGCCCATAGAGAAAAGCTCCTCTTGCGGGTAGCGGCGGCAGATTCCGGGGCGCAGGCGATGGATTTTGCACTTTTTTGTCTTGGGGTCAAGGTTCTCGCACTCAAAAATCAGCCCGATTTCATCTTTTCCCACAAGTTTCAAATACCCGTAGAACCTGTGCATAAACCGCAAACGCTCCAACTCTTTTTCGTCCGAGACAACGTGTTTGTAGTGTTTGACGTAAATCTGGCGGCAGCACTGCCCGCACCTGTTGCACTGGCCGGTGCGCTGATACAGCTTTCGCATAACTTTTGTCAGGAAGAATTTTTTTAGTCTATTCATTGTCCCATAATACCATGAAGTTTTGTAAATTTTTTGGCCGGCAAAGGCAATAAAAAATCTTCACGGGGATTAAAAAAGTATAACCAAAAAATAACCAACCTTAGGGCGTTTCAAACGCTCTTTTTTTTGTACCTGAGGTACTTCTGACTGCTAAAAATGTTTGTGTTAGAATGTTTTTATGAAAAACAATATCGGAATAGATGTAGGCGGGACAAACGTTAAGCTGGCGCTGGTGGACTCAAAGGGCAAAATTTTGTACCAGAACACCGTGCCGACGCGCGCGGAGATGGGTTACGAATACACGGTGAACAACATTAAAACCGCAATCCACGAGCTTTTGAAAGAGAACAAATCCGGCAGCATCGGCGGGATTGGGTTCGGGTTTCCGGGCCAGGTTGATTACAAAACAGGCGTTGTAAAAAACGCGCCGAACATCCCCGGCTGGGTTGATATCCCGATTGCAAAAATGATTGAGGCCGAGTTTAAGGTGCCGGTGCGCGCGGACAACGATGTGCGCTGCGCTGCGCTTGGCGAGTTGAACTTTGGCGCCGGTATGGGATGCGAAAACCTTATCTGCATAACTGTTGGCACGGGAATCGGCTCAGGGCTTGTTGTTAACGGCAAGCTTGTGCGCGGCGCGGCAAACGCCGCAGGCGAAATCGGCCACATAAAACTTCAAATGCACGAGGGCCCAATCTGCGGGTGCGGTGATACCGGCTGCATGGAGGCGTTCGCATCAGGACCTTCAATGGTCGCGATGGCGCAAAACTACATCGCAGGCGGCAAATCCACAAAATTCCGCGAGATGGCAAACTCCACGGAAATCACTCCGTTCATACTTTGCGAGGCCGCAAAAGCAGGCGACCTGGTCGCGGTGCGGATTTTCAACAAGATGGGCGAGTACATCGGTATAGGGCTTTCCAGCGTTGTGAACCTTTTGAACCCGGAAAAAATCATCATAGGCGGCGGTGTGGCAGACGCCGGCGACCTTTTGCTCGCACCGATTAAAGAAACGCTTAAAAAACGCGCGATGAAAATCTCCGCTGACGCTGTCCAAATCGTTCCCGCAAGCTTGGGCAACAGCGCAGGCGTTATAGGCGCAAGTTTACTAATTGAAAACTAGGGGTAAAGAAATCGGGTTAACGATTAAATTTTAGAGGGTGACGTGGCAGTATATTTTTTCTACGGCGAAGAAGATTTTAGCATTGAACAGGAAATCGGCAAGTTTAAAAAAAAGCTTGACCCGAATTTTTTTGAGATGAGTTACAAAAAATATAACAAGCCATCGTTCGCAGAATTCATTGCGATATTGCGCTCGCAGCCGATGATGTTTGGCAAGATGCTCATCGTTGTTGAGGTGAATTTTTCGCTTGATGAGGGGCAAACAGGGCAAATTGAACAGATTGAAGCGGCGCTTAACGATTGCAGCGAAAACGTTGACATTATTTTGACCGCCCAAGGCAAACCGGACGGACGCAAAAAACTTTTCAAAGTGTTGTCCAAACACAACGCAAAAGAGTTTGCGCGCATCCCGACCTACAAAACCGCCGAGCTTTCCGCTTGGATAAAGGGTCAATGCAAGGATGTAAAACTCACGGACGGCGCGATAAAAGCGTTGATTTCGCAGGTCGGCAGCAATCTTCGCCAGCTGGCAAACGAGCTTAAAAAGCTTGAACTGTGCGGTAAAGAGCCCGTGACCGATGCGATGGTGCGCGAGATTTGCGTTAATAACGAGGATTTGTTCGCGTTCACGGATTTGCTGATGGAGGACAAGCGCGGCGCGGCGCTTGTTGAGTACCGCAAACTTTTGGACAGCCGCCACCCGATAGGCATCATCGCGGCTTTGCACACGCAGGTGCGCGGCTGGATTGACCTGAAACAAGGCGGTGACGGCAGTATGCACGAGTACCGCGCAAAACTTACGCGTGAACGGCTGAAAAACACACCGCTGCCGCGGCTAATCGCGCTGAAAAAAAACCTGACCGAGGTGGAGTTCAAAATAAAATCAGGCCAAGTGCTTGATATTGAGGGGGAAGTTGAAAACGCAATCATTTTTAGATAAATATTTTGCACAGGCAGAAAATGCGGCGCACTGCATCTTGTTCTACGGCGCGGATATCGGCGCGCAGTACGAGCTTGCGCTCAACATCGCAAAAAAACTGAACCCCGATAAATT